>JAFGNQ010000194.1 GCA_016926925.1 Candidatus Aminicenantota bacterium | reverse complement strand
GGTGCTGAAGCGGTGGAGACGGCCATCAAGACGGCCCGCCTGTGGGGGTATCTTGAAAAAGGAATTCAGGAAGATGGAGCTGAAATTATCGTCTGCACCAACAACTTTCACGGCCGCACGATCGCAACCGTCGGGTTGTCGACCCAGGAATTGTATACCAAAAATTTCGGCCCGTTCACGCCGGGATTCAAGATCGTTCCTTACGGAGATGCGGGTGCATTGGAGAAGGCTATCTGCCCGGCAACCGCGGCTTTCCTCATCGAGCCCATTCAGGCCGAGGGTGGAATTGTCATTCCCCCGGAAGGTTATTTGAAAGCGGCCAAAGAGATATGTGAGAAGAATTCCGTACTTTTCATGGCCGATGAAATTCAGACCGGGCTCGGCCGGACGGGGAAACTTTTTTGCTGTGACTATGAAGGGGTCAAGCCTGATGTGATGATCATAGGCAAATCTCTTGGCGGAGGATGTTATCCCGTCTCCGCCGTTCTTTCCCGGCGAGATATATTGGGGCTCTTTACAGCGGGAACGCACGGCTCGACTTTTGGAGCGAACCCTTTAGCCTGTGCGGTTGCACGCGAATCTATTAAAGTACTTTTGGAAGAGGGGATGACGGAGAATGCGGAAGAACAGGGCATATATTTTCTGAATAAGCTCGAATCCATCAAGAGCGGGCACATTAAGAACATAAGAGGGAAAGGGCTGCTTATGGGGATCGAGCTGAAACCGGAGGCCGGAGGCGCGAGGCGGTTCTGTGAGGCTTTGGCAGAAGAAGGTTTGCTCTGTAAGGAAACGCATGGAAATATCATCAGATTCGCACCTCCCTTGATCATAAAACAAAAAGAATTGAATGGGGCATTCAAAAAGGTAAAAAAAGTCTTGAGAGAGGTCGAATAACTCAATTTGGCTGATTTCATAAGACTTCGGGTTTGCCGGCCGCAAGCGCGCAGGCACAAGGGAATACCCAATTGGGGACAATTGACCTTTATTTTAAACAGAAATAGTGTTGTTCTGTTGTTCTTTCCGCTGAATTTGTGGTTGGCATATTTTTTGCATCTGAACTGAGGAAGGAGAAGACAAATGAAGAAGGCATTGCTCATTCTTTTCATCATTTCAGGGATAGCTCTGGTGACGAGCTGTATCTATTATGTCCCGTATCCTGAAGGGGATTATCCTCCACCTGAAGAACAGTATTACGAAGAGGAATATCCGGGATATGGCGCACAGATGGACACCTCGTATTTTTATGATTATCTCTCCCCTCATGGTATCTGGGTCTATCATAGACCGCACGGGTATGTCTGGATCCCTCAGTCAATAGGATACGGCTGGCGGCCCTACAGCAACGGCCGATGGGTCTGGACATCATATGGATGGACCTGGGTTTCTTTTTATGACTGGGGCTGGGCTCCATTTCACTACGGCCGATGGGGATGGGATGTTTCGCTCGGCTGGTTTTGGGTGCCCGGAACCATGTGGGGGCCGGCTTGGGTGACGTGGCGTCATGGGTCTTCCTATATCGGATGGGCTCCTCTTCCTCCGGATGCGGGTTTTGTTATCGGAGTGGGAGTGAGACGATTGCCGTATCCCATCCCGGATACGTTTTGGATCTTTGTCGATGGCAGGTATTTTTTAGATTCCCATGTCTATCGTTATATGCTGCCCATAGAACGCAATTACACCATCATCAGGAAAACGATGATCGAAACGAATATCGTTCATCGCAATCGCCTCGTTGTGAACGAAGGTATCGATGTGGATACTGTAAGCCGGATGACCAACCAGAGGATATCCAAGTACATGCTGGAAGATTCGGACAAACCCGGTCCTTCGAACGTTCGGGCTGAGGAGATTCGGGTTTACAAGCCTCAATTTCGGAAAAACGAGAGAGCTGTACCGAAATCCACTGTCACTGAATCGGAAGCAAAGGATATCGTAACACGATCGCGGATAAGAAAAGAAACAGGGGAGGAGCCCGGAAACGAGGAGTCCTGGCTAAAAGAGAGACAGGACAGGGAAGCAGAGATCCTCAAAGAAAGCCAGGATAGGGAAGTGATGCGCATCCGGGAAGACAAGACAAGCGAAATTAACGAAACCCGGTCAGAGCAAGAGCGCAAAAAAGCCGAAAAAGACTACGAGGCAAAAATAGAGAGCACGAAAAAGCGTCACGAAGTCGAAAAATCTTTGATGAAACAGAGACACGAAAAAGAAGTAAAGAAGGTTAAAGAAACCAAGGAAGAGAAAAAAACAGACAAAAAGGAAAAGAAGGGTAAGGAGCGGACGACAAAAACGAGAACATCGAACTCTCCTGCTCAAAAAACAACCCGGTAAACAGGAAAGACCGCTGTTTCCACCCATTATGGCCTCAGATTTCTGAGGATGGATTCAGCGGTCTTTTTGTATCACGTGGTTTCTAAATCGAATATTTATGGATAATATCCTCGGGAATGGGTTCCGGTTTTCCCGTTTTTGCGTTGATGAGGACGAAGACGGAATGTCCCTCAGCCGCAGTCTCGCCTGAATTTTTCAGGAATTGGAAACCGACCTTTACACTTTGTCGTCGAATGTCGTCGACCCAGGTACGGATCGTTACCCGCTCGGTCATGAAAAAGGATTTTTTGAACTCTATGGTGACGGATTTGGTTGCCCAGGTGTAACCGCGTTCAAAAAATTCTTGCATGGACATTTTGTAGAATCTTTCCATCTGATCGACTCTTGCGAACAAGAGATAATCGAGATATACAGACTGATGTACGTGACCGTTGTAATCGATATCGGAAGGCCTGACCTTGAGAACCGTTTCAAATTTTGAATACATCCGGAAACCTCTATTTAAAAAATTTAATGGCTATCATGATTTGACTCACGAGTATGATAACGCCTCCTGCAATCGTCCTGAAGGTTGGGATTTCCTGCAGAAAGATTGTTGCAAGGATGATGCCGTATACAGGCTCGAGGGTGCTGATCAAGCTGGCTGTTTGAGCCTGGATGTTTTTCATCCCTTTGATGAAAAGAGAGTGAGAAGCAGCGGTGCAGAGAGTGCCTAACACGAACAGGAGCAGGAGGTCTCGAACCGAAAGAGATATAGGAATGAAGAATAGAAAAGGGAGAAGAAAGAGCGTGGCGAATAAGTCTTCATAGAAAGCGATGAGGAGGCTTGGATGCTTTTGAGCCAATTTCCGGTTGTAAACGGCCAGTACGGCAAAAGTGAAACCGGAGAGAAGCCCCCAAAGCACCCCCAGGAACGAAGCCTCACGGGTGCTGAACCTTGGGATGATGAGG
>JAFGNQ010000027.1 GCA_016926925.1 Candidatus Aminicenantota bacterium | reverse complement strand
AGCGGCTCTAAGGGATATGTCCGTAATCTTTCAGTTTCAGAAATCGTTGGGCAGATTTCGGCTGTGAAAAAAACACTTGATGTGGAAATCACCAATGTTGTCTTTATGGGAATTGGAGAGCCTCTCGATAATTTCGATCAGGTTGTCCGGGCGATCGAGGTTATCAATCATCCGGAGGGTTTCAATATCGGTGCAAGGAGGATAACCCTGTCTACATGCGGTCTCGTTCCCGGAATGCTGAAACTCAGCCGGCTGGGGCTTCAGATCGAACTCTCTGTTTCTCTTCATGCAACGATCGATACGGTAAGAGACCGGCTCGTTCCCGTCAACCGGAAATATCCCCTGGGAAAACTGTTCGCTGCCTGTGAGACCTATGTTCGGAATACAGGCCGGAGGATCACTCTGGAATATGCTGTAATCGAGGGACTGAATGATTCGACAGAAGACGCCAAACGGCTGGGAGATAGGGCCAAACATCTCAAGGCTAAAGTGAATTTGATTTCCTGCAATCCCAATCATTCTCCGGATTACAGGGGGGCGACGCGGGAAAGAGTGCGGGACTTTCAGAACAGCGTAATATCCAGAGGTGCGAAAGTTACGGTCCGCCGCAAAAAGGGAGACCGCATTATGGCTGCCTGCGGTCAGCTTGCCATCGACCGTAAAGGAACGACTGCGGAGTGAAAGATGGGATTCCGTGCGAAATAGGAGAGTCGATTCCAGCATTTTGGAAAGGATCTGTCCATTATGAGATATGATCTTCTCGTATTTGATATCGACGGAACCATCACACGACACGTCTCCAGCTGGCAGTTCCTCCATGAAAAGCTGGGTCAATGGGATGACAATGCGATCCGCTACCAAAACCTGTTTTTGACCGGAAAGATCAGTTATAGAAGGTTCTGTAAACTGGATGCAGCTCATTGGAAAGGGTTGAATGCGGAGAGATTGACAGGCCTGTTTCAAGAGATTCCTTACGCCAAAAACGCGGCAAGAGCGGTTCATATTCTCAAAGAAAATGGGTATACACTGGCCGCGATCTCGACCGGGATCCAATTCATCGTGGACAGGATCAAGAAGGAGTTGGCCTTCGATTATACAATCGGCAACCGTTTGAAAGTTCGGAAGGGAAAATTGACTGGCGGTGTGACCATCAACGTCAGCCATCTGGGTAAAGGGCGTATTTTAAGAGAAGTTATGCAGCGGTTTCATGTCCCTCCGAGCAAGTCGATCGTGATTGGAGACAGCGTAGGTGACCTTCCCATGATGAAGATGGCAGGATACGCGATTGCATTCAATACTTCCAGTTCTGCCTTAAGGGAGGCTGCGGATTACTGCTGCCGAAGCGATGATTTTATGGAGGTTTGCGATAAGATCTTGGAGGTTTCCGGTATGACTTCCAAGAACGATTAGATGCTTCAAATGCCACGGAAGGATTTTTGGAATAGACGTCCGATATCTTGTTAAAAAAAGGAAAGAAAATGAGATTACAGAAGACGATTTTTTTGTTAGTGTGGACGACTTTTGCCGCGTTTCTCTATGGACAAACGGAGACTCAGCTTTGCGACAACAAAATTTATCGTGAGTTGAGGGACGAGATCTCAGGAGTTAGGGCCAAGGATTATGTTATCGGCATATCCCGCTATAACCGGACTGACGGAGCCTTCGAGAACACCGAATATGAAAAAGCCGTAGCCTACGTCATGGGAATCCTCGAGGACTTTGGTGTCGCGAACGTCAAGCTCCACTCCTATGCTGCGGATGGAATCAAGACGTATGGCACCTGGCGCTCGAATCCGGGTTTTCGAATCCACAGCGCCAAATTGTATGTCACCAAGCCTCTTCGGGCCAAATGGTGTGATTCCTCTCAGACAACGGTAGCCTTAATGCCCTACTCGAACGGCAAAGGAGTCACGGAAGCAGAGGTGGTTTATGTCGGCAGGGGGACTTCGGATAAGGACTACGAAGGAAAGAACGTGCAAGGGAAAATCGTTTTTGCCGAACACGGTGATGCGGCGATGGTCATGCGCCAGGCTGTCCAGAAGCGAGGGGCTGCGGGCATCGTCATGGGATCATCACTGAACAGGCGACTCGCCGAATTTCCGACGCTGGTCGAAGTCAATCGGCTTTATCTTTCCGGGGAAGAGACGAAAAACAGCACTTGGGGATTTTCTCTGTCCAGAGATCAAACGGAAACTCTCAAGAATCTTTTGGAAGTCAAAAGAAAGGTGATCATGAGGGCAGAGGTTTTCGCCGAGACTTTTTCAGGGCATATGCCCATAATTTCGGCTGTCGTAGAGGGGAGTACGTATCCTGAGCAGGAAGTCATTTATATAGCCCACCTCGATCACTACAAACCCGGGGCCAACGACAATGCGAGCGGCAGCGCCGGACTCGTGGAGATTGCGACCACGATGACAAAATTGATCGAAGAGGGCAAGATTACAAGACCGCTGCGGACAATACGATTTTTATGGGTTCCCGAATGGGAGGGAACGGCCGCCTACATCGAGGAGAACAGAAACACGGCCAAGAGAGGAATTATCGGCATCAACATGGATATGATCGGCGCGAATCTGCAAAACAGCCAATCCTATCTGTCCATTACCAAGATGCCCCTTTCCCGTCCGTCTTTCCTGGATGCCCTGATCGCGTATTATGCGTCTTTAGTGGACAGAATGAATGTGACCACCGGAGTCGGTTCTAACAGCACTTTCAATTACAGAATAGTCGACTACATGGGAGGGAGCGACCACATGATGTTCTGCGACGCACAAATCGGAGTCCCATCAACGATGCTGGTCCATCTCGGGGACCGCTTCTGGCACACGTCCTTTGACGTCCCCGACAACATAGATCCTACGGAAATGGAAAGGTCGATCCTATTGGGAGCTTTTTTGGGTTGGACGGCAGCCAGCTATGATGAAAAGAATGTCAACAGCCTCGTGGAACTAACTCACCATTCTCTCGTCGAAAGAATAGAATCTGCGACAATGGAATATCTGGCGAGGCTGGAAAAATCAGGAAAAACGACTCTGCATAGAGAGTACAGGGATAGTAAAGCCTATTTTGATTATGTATCTGAATTCGCGATCAAGTCTCTGGATTCGATCCTTGGCAATCTGCCCCGGGCGCGGGTGGATTCGACAATTTTGAGCGATAGAAAAAATATACTCGGGCAATATCTCGATCTTCAGAGGCAAAGGATCGAGAGTTCATACAAGGTGCTTTGCAGGGAAAAAGGGACCGAACCTCAGGATGCCCTATGGTCGGATTTGGAAAAAGAATGCAGTGAAATTTATCCCAAGAGGCTGATCGCCCAATCCTTATCTTATTGGCTTGTGGATGAGATTTTACGTGAAATGGGGCTCAGCCCGTTCATGAGTTACGATATGCTCTGGGAGATGCTGAACTATGCCGACGGCAAACATAATCTCATTCAACTCAGGAATGCTGCCTGCGCCCAATTCCGGGAGATCGGGATCAAACCGGTCAAAGATGTTTTTGTGGAGCTGAAAGAGAGGGGATGGATTAGCTTTTGATACCGGTCTGCTTAGACTATAAAATTCGGGCGGCTGTGAAGATATTTATGCAGGAGTATTCCATACTGCGATAGGACGGGATCCCCCTCAGGAAGCTTTTCAGGAACGCCAGGAATATTGGATCTTGATAAAAAACTGGTTTATTTCGGGCCTCAAAGTCCCACTTGTTTCCAACCAGTTTCGGTTGTAAACGAGGAATATGTCCAGCAGGCTGCGGTATGTGTAGCGAAGCCGCGTGTTCAATCCCAATTCCTTCGTCAGGCTGTCGTACTGAAGGTAGGTCAATATTTGAAGGTTCGGTGATACGAACATATCGAATCGAGCCCTTCCCAACCGAATATCCACACCCCCGGCAGATAGACGTCCTTTATTCCACTCCCCTTCAAAGGATATATTCATATGATGCGACGGTCGCCATCCCAACTCTGCTTGGTACTGATTCATGCTCCCGTCATAGAGGGTGCCGAACCACCAGGTGAATTTGGTCGTGATGCTTCTTTTGCTGGCCGAATGGAACTCGAGGCGGTAGCGCCACCAGTTATATTTCCCTGTTTTGACGATAACCTCCGGGGTAATCTCGAATTCTTCCGGAATGCGTTCCATATTGGGAACAATGTTGAACTCGAAACGGTCACCGCTCTCCAGCTGCCAGTTGACCGGAGCTATGAATACCCGCCATTGTTGAATCCGGCCGCTGAGATCCCAGACAAAATGAGTAAAAAACTCATGACGCATCAGGCGAAGCCAGAACCAGTCCGGTCGAGGTTTGAATGTGAGGTCAAAATTCACTTTGTAGATTCCCTGCCATGGAACGAATCCCATTGAGGGATCATAATCGGCGCCGATCCGCTTAAAGGCCAGGGATACATCCCAGAGATCGTTGGGAAAGTCAATCTTCATCCCGATGGCTGTTTTGTCTTTTCCCAAATCTTCGCGGTTGTTCACCAATCCCCAAATACCAAAGAGAAAATTTTTATTACCTTGAAATGTTGATGTCTTGTAGACAAAATCGATTCCAGCTTGCCAACTGTTATTGCGGCCCAGAGGGTCGCCTGCCGTAACGAGAAAACCGATTTTCGATTCTTCCCATAGACCTTGATAGCCTCGGGCGGCAAATAGATTGGTTCTCGGCGACAGCCCCTCGACGGGTTCCACCAGTGAATTGAGGATGCCGAAACTGAAGCGATCGATGCTTCCCGTTGCCTTGCCGGCGATAGCCAGAGGGACGATCTGGTTCCCTTCATCTTCCTCATCGTCGGTCTCGATAAGGCCGATGCGGCGGCTGAAAAACGGGATGATATCTCTTTGATGACCAGTTCCCAAACCGAGGCCGAAATCGAAAATATCGGAGCCTTCGAGAAAGAATGTCCTTTTTTCAGGGAAAAAAAGCGGGAACCGGGTTAGGTTGACTTGTCGCGTGTCGGCTTCGGTTTCGGCGAAATCCGTATTGACGCTGAGCAGGCCGGTTACGTTGCTGCCGAAATTCTTGAGAATGTCCAATCCGGCTTCGATATCATTCGACGCTGTTGTGTCGACCTCGTCATGCGTGCGGCTTCCTAGCGTGTAGGGTCGTATGGTCAAACCTCTGCCCTGCCGAAATGTCGGAATGGAAACGAGCTTTCCGGCTTGGCTTATGTTCGTAACTCTGAAGTTGCGGTTGGGTGCCGCCCAGCGGTCTGTCTCGAGGAGGCGCTCGATTCTTCGTTCCACGTTGAAGCCCCACCGGGATAAGCCTGGTCCGAAGCGCAGTGTTTTTACGGGGATGCAGATCTCAACACTCCAGCCTGCCTCGGATCGATGGGCGGCTGCTTCCCAAATACCGTCCCACTGTTCGTTCTCCCCGCCTCCTTCTCTTTCGACCAGGGCATCATACCGGGCTCCGTCAGGGTTTACGGCAAATATGTAGCCCGTTCTGCCATTCATGAATGGATCGAGCACAATTTTGATATGATCCTGACCGCGCATATAGGCATCACGTTTCATGGTGTGGCTGACAATCTTCTCCGGACTCCTGTCGTGACAGATGATTCCAAAATAGAGTGCGTCGACTTTGGCGACCACCCGGACTTCCGTCTGTTCGCTTGCCGGGGCCCCCTCATCCGGCTCAACCATTGTCAGAGGTCCTACGGGTTCCGCTCTTTGCCAGAGAGGTTCAAGCAGCCGTCCGTCGATTT
>JAFGNQ010000193.1 GCA_016926925.1 Candidatus Aminicenantota bacterium | reverse complement strand
GTTTTTGGCATTGAGCACCCGGCACTCTATCCCTGCATTCTTCAACTGCACCGCCAGATCTTCGGATTCCTCAACACTGGCGGTTCCGACCAAAACCGGCCGTTCCGCCTCGTGGTTTTTCCGAATATCCTCAATCAACGCCTTGATTTTGGCCTCCTTATGCGTGAAAACCACATCAGGATGGTCAATCCTGATACAAGGCTTATTGGGGGGGACCACGACGACCTTGAGGTTATAGAACTCATGGAATTCATCGGCCGAAGCCTGAGCCGTAGCCGTCATGCCGCAAATTTTCGTATAGAGCTGTAAAAAGTGTTGCAGGGTGATCGAGCCCAGAATCGAACCCCCGGCTCCCCTGCGAAGCTTTTCCTTGGCTTCGACAGCGGCTTGAAGGCCGTCCGGCCAATGCCGGTCTTCTACAACCCTCCCCGTGAATTCGTCGACGATTTCGACCCTGTTGTTACGAACGATATAGTCGATATCCCGTGCCAGAAGATACTCTGCATGAAGAGCTTGATTCAATCGCGTCAAAAGATCCATGTTTTCCGGGTCGTGAATGTTGTCGCATCCCAGGAGGCCTTCAACTTTTTTCAAGCCGGAATCCGTCAAATAGATATTCCGTTTTCCTTCATCCGTCTCAATATCCAAATTCAGTTTGAGAACTTTTGCGATTTCTGCGAGATGTCCCGGATCCGTATCCGGCTTTCCCGTGCTGCCCGCAATAACGAGCGGGACGCGTGCTTCATCGATGAGAATAGAATCCGCCTCATCGACGATGGCATAGTGGAAGGGGCGATGAACGCAATCTTCCTTTTTGTAGCAGAGATTGTCCCGAAGAAAATCGAAGCCAGCTTCTTTGGCGGTTGTGTAGGTGATATTTGACGCATAGGCGCGTTTCCGTCCGGATTTGGACAAACCTTCCTGAATGCAGCCAACAGTTAAGCCCAGGAATTTGTAGATGGGACCCATCCAGCCCGCATCCCTGCGTGCCAGATAGTCATTGAAAGTATGGATGTGAACACCGTTTCCGGTAAGAGCATTGAGGTAAGCTGGAAATACGGCGGCCAGAGTCTTCCCTTCGCCCGTAGGCAGCTCTGCAAGTTTGCCCTGATGCATAGCTATCCCGGCAATGACCTGAACGTCAAAAGGGCGTAATCCGATAGTCCTCCAGGACGTCTCACGCACCAGAGCAAAAGCCTTGACCAATAGATCGTTTATAGGCGATCCCTTCCCGGCCACATCGACCAGATCGTAGGACATCCTTTTGAGTGCGTCATCCGAGACCCGGGATAGATCGCTTTGATTGATCCGTAAGAGGATCTCATTGTACGGTTTGAGATCCAGTTCGATCGGAATCCCACGGATTTTGTTGAAAAAAGACCTCAGTTTCATGTTATTTGAAAAATTCATTATAACCCTTTCCCTCTTAAAAAATCGAACAGAATGAAAGCTCGATGTGCATATCCGTTTCCATGATAGCGCTTATGGGCTAGCTAAGAAGAGCGAGTCATCGTCCTTATGACCGCATAGTGGCAAAGGTGGAAAGCACGTATTTTTCCCATTTGGTGTTCATCTCCGCAGCCAGCACAGAATTGGGAATTCCGTCACAGAGATTATGACCGGAATTCAGATGATCAAAAAATGGCTAAAAAGGAGGGCTTCGCGGCGAGACCGCAGACAGGATGTCTTCCCGCTTCGGAGCGATGAAAGGGAAGAACTTGCGAAAAAAATAAATGAGGATGAAAAAAAAGACGATGGGCAGGACGAATAATAAGGAAGGTATAAAAATCACAGCGGAAAGGAGCAGGGAAAAGAGGAAAAGAAAAATCGGAATATCTTTTGGAATTCGGCGACAGTCGGAACGAAGGGAAATGCTGCTCATCTCTTCAGTCTCAGCCTCTCAAGCACTATGAAATATAAAGCCTGACATTCTTTCTGTCAACGAGAGATTCCAAATGGGAAGGAGATTCCGTAATTCTTTTTATGTTCGTGTTCATCGTTCCCCACCGGGTCTTCTATCACTAAATACGTCTCGTCGATGAAACGGTTGTTTCTTTTACTCCGCGGTGCAAGGCAATTTCCGTCTTTCACGGCGTTCGTGGATCTTCTCGAAAGGATATCTGAGAAGAAAAGTGAACCCGCGCCAGACGTGCCGCCCCAACAAAAGCATGATGATGCCCAGGGCGGCACAACCCAAGGATATGCCTATCCCCATGAGGCCGTCCAGAGTCGGATCATCGAACATATTGAAGGCCACGACATCGAACCTGTCCAAAAAATCGGGGAAAAAAAGCCTGACTGTGGCGGCAATGAGGCCCAACCATCCGCCGATGATGAAACTGAACGTCATGACATAGTAGCAGAGGACGAGAGCCGCAATGGTGATGACGATTCCAAAAAGCAATCCTATGCCTCCAAGGCCCAGGGGAATTCCGAAAAGGCCGATCAAGGCACCGATAAGTATCAGGAGCGGAAGCTTTTTTTTCTTGCCCACCCTTACCATGGAATCCGGCATACGGGCAGATATGACTTCGGCCGGCTCTCCCAACCTATCCAGAACATTGAAAATGCGCTCAATCTCATCTTCTGTCGGATCATTCACATATGATTCGTAGATGTGGGATTGAATTTCCTTGAGAAGCTCTTCGCGGTCCGAGTCCGGAAAACCCTTCAACTTGGATTTCAATCGTTTAAGATAATTTCCAACGATTTTTTCGACCGAGTCGCTGTAATTATTCGTCATTTTCCCTCTCCTGCCTCATTTCTATTTTTACTCCCTCCCTTGGCGGGAGTTTCTTATCCGGTGTTTTTGAGGAGGTCCTGACCATCTCCGCCAGCTTTTCGAACTCTATGTGAAGCACTTCAAAAGTATTCTTACCTTGTTCAGTCAGAGAGTAATATTTGCGCGGGGGGCCCTGTTTGGATTCAACCCACTCAGACCGGACGAGTTTTTCCTTTGCCAGCCGGTTGAGGATGGGGTAAATCGTTCCCTCGGTAATGGCGATATCGTCATCACCGGAGATCGATTTGATCAAGGAGTATCCGTAGTGGCTCTCGTGATAAAGGCTGCCCATAATGGCCAGCTCCAAAACACCCTTTCTGAGTTGTTTGATTTTGTTTTCCATGTTCTCTGTACAATATAATACCTAGTAGCTTGTATGTCAAGCTATTATGTAAATAAACATGCTGTTTCTATCGTCGATAGTTAGATTCAGGACGCAAGGGCAGATGAGCGGGATACTGCGAGTGGGCCGACAAGGCCTGTCGGGATAAAACCGATACCGCCTGCAGCAACCAAAATCTTTAAGCTGCTGCGGTTGCCATAGGGCATCGCCCAAAGCGGCCCGGAATTGTAGGCTTGAGAGTTATTTCCTTCCTTCCAGCTGCCAAAGCAAAAAACTCATGGCGTCCACCAAATCTTCGATCTGCTCGCTGACAGGCTGTCCCCCGGAATGTCCGGCCGTAATGTGGTAGCGGAGCATTACGGGTTTATCCGAACTTGTTGCAGCCTGCATCATTGCCGTCATCTTTCGGGCATGCAGCGGCGCAACGCGCGTGTCCGCGTCTCCCGTCACGAAGAGAACCGCGGGATATTTCGTCCCTTCTTTTACATGCTGATAAGGAGAGTATTTATAAATGTATGCGAACTGCTCGGCATCTTCCGACGACCCGTATTCAGGCACCCAGTATCGAGCAACCAAAAATTTATGGTAGCGCACCATATCCAGCAGAGGATAACCGCAGATAACGGCCCCGTACAGATCGGGACGCTGGGTCATAGCCGCACCCACCAGCAGCCCTCCGTTGCTTCCGCCCTCGATGGCCAGCTTTTCCGCTTTCGTATATCCTTCCTTGATCAGATATTCTGCAGCTGAAATGAAATCATCGAAAACATTCTGTTTGCTTTCCAGCATACCCGCCCGGTGCCATCTTTCACCGAATTCCCCGCCGCCACGGAGATTGGCCACGGCGTACACACCACCCTTCTCCAGCCATGCGGCTGCCTGAGGAGAAAAGCTTGGGGTTACACTGATGTTAAATCCCCCATATCCGGTTAAAAAAGTCGGATTCGATCCGTCCAATTCGATATTCTTTTCGTGGGTGACAAACATCGGGACTTCCGTGCCGTCATTAGATGTGAACCAGACTTGCTTGACTTCATACTTATCGGTGTCGATAGGAACCTCAATCTTGGCCCAAACCGCCTTCTCACCGCTGGCAACGTCATAGCGATAGATTGTAGTCGGGATGTGGAAGGAGGTATAGATAAAAAAGGCCTCATTGCTGTCCCATCTTCCGCTCAATCCGCTCACAGTACCTATGGTAGGAAAAGAGATCTCTCCGATGCGGGTCCCGTCAGGTTCAAAGACGACGACTTTTGACATGACATCTTTGGTGTAATTGACGAAGAGTTTTCCCCCGGCAAGGGAAATACCTAAGAAACTCTGGATGACGGCATCCGTCTCGGGAATGATCTCCTGCCAATTCTCTCTCTCCGGATTCTCCAGGTCAACGGAAAATATTCTCCCGTTCGGCGCTTCCCAATCCGTCTGCAGAAAGAGCGTATCTCCGGCCATGTTCCCCATAAAACGGGCATCGATGTCGTTAACGATGGGGATGATCGGGGTGCCTTTAATGAGATCCTTGAGATAGACCTCTGTTTTTCCTGAAGAGCCGTGCAAGACTCCGATGACGAGCCATCTTCCATTATTCGAGAGGAAAGGAAAGAGGATGAATCCCAAGCCGTAGCCCTCTCCGAAAATTTCCGGATCCTGGGCGACATCCGCGCCGAATGCATGATAGAGGATGCGGGGGCCTTTATTCGTCATCCTGGTGTAATAGAACGCCTTTTTATCGCGAGTGAAGGAGAGGCCGAAATAGAGGCCTCTCGGCAGCACATCGGCGAGATCTTTTTTTATGTCTACATCCATGAATTTGATCTCCAGTTCATCCTCGCCGCCCTTGCGTATCCCGTAGGCGAGCAAAGTGCCATCCTCGGATATATCCTGAATGTTGACGTTAGTCGTTTTATCTTCGCTCATGGGATGAGGATCGATGAGCATCACATCCTCTCCCTCGAGTCCTTCCCTCACATAGATGACGGAAAGCTCCTGATCAGCCCGTCTTTTGGACAAGAAGTACCGGCCTCCCCTTTCTATAGGAGGGCTTATGGTATCGATCTTTATTAAATTCGAAGCCAGTTCTTTCAATTCCTCGCGGCCGGCAAGGGATCCGAGCAGGGAATCCGTATAAGCATTCTGCGCAGTGATCCATGCGCGCGTCTCCGGACTTTGTTGATCCTCCAGCCAGCGGTAAGGATCGGTGATGTCCACGCCGTGAATCGTGTCCGTGACTTCCTCAACCGATGTCTCTGGAGGAGGAGGAACCTTGACAGCTTTTTTACATCCTTGGTTAATGAGAAAAAGAGCGACGATCACGAAAAGAACAAGAGTGCATTTCGAACCGACTCCGAAGTTTTTGCAATTCATGATAACCTCCTTCAAAATATCATTTGACGGCCCCGTCGGCCGGCAAATCAAAATCGATAGATATCTCTTATACCTTCATATTGTTCATATCAAGAAAAATTTTTCAATTCAAAGAATTTCCTTCCGTTTCCATATCTATTATCACTCAAGCATCCTCCAAAGCAAATCACTATGTGGAACAATCCTGGCAAGAACAATCAAGAACAATCCGGAATAAGAATATTCCTTTATAATTCAACCTTCATTCTATATAATCGATTCAAGAATTAGCGGAACTGTTTAAATAAGATAAATTGTTCTCCGGGCTTTTAATAAAGGAGGGATTTAATGAAAAGAAAAAGATTCCAAACATTCGGCATGGCCGTTTGTGCCGTCGCATTTCTAGTCCTTGCCTCCACCGCATTAATAACCTCAGACGATGACAACCAGAATAAAAAATATGACAGAATGGAAGTGATGATCCCTGTCCGTGATGGAATCAAACTGAAAACATACATCTTCAAGCCTGAGAAAATCACGGAGCCGCTTCCGTTTTTGATGATGCGGACACCCTACAGCGCACAAGGCTACGGAGTGGCTTTGGCCTCAAAAGCCTTTGCCCATTTGACAAACGAAGGCTATATCTTCGTCATCCAGGATCTGCGCGGCCGGTTCGGATCCGAGGGGGAATTCGTCATGATGCGCCCCCCAAAGGACAAGAACAATCCGGCCAACGTGGATGAAGGTACGGATACCAACGACACCATTAGCTGGCTTCTGACAAACATACCGGACAACAACGGCCGGGTCGGAGTTTTTGGCATCTCCTATGGAGGGTGGACAACCGTCCAGGCGATCGTCGCACCCCATCCGGCGATTAAAGCGGTCTCGCCACAAGCCTCACCCGACGACATGTTCATCGGCGATGACTTTTCCCACAACGGAGCATTTCGCCTAGGACCGAGTTTCGGCTACTCGGCCATGATGGAGAGCGGGAAAACGAACCTGCCTTTCAAATTTGACCAGTATGATGCCTACGAGTTTTACCTCGACCTGGGTGCGCTCCACAACGCCAACAACAAATATTTCCAGGGAAAGATTCCCTCATGGAACAACTTCATGGCTCATTCCAATTACGACGAGTACTGGAAGGGCATTAACGTCACGCGTTACCTGAAAAAACTGCACGTTCCCACTCTCAACGTGGCCGGCTGGTGGGATGCCGAGGATTTTTACGGACCGATGAAGATTTACGGTCACCTGGAAAAAATGGATGAAGAGAAAAAAAATTTTCTCGTCGTCGGT
The DNA here is from genome assembly GCA_016926925.1 of Candidatus Aminicenantota bacterium. The sequence continues at coordinate 12,074 of JAFGNQ010000193.1, read as the reverse complement.
CCCTGGCGGCACGGCGGCTGGGCCGGCCAGGACGGCAGCAAGCTGTGGGATATCGAATTCGACAGCAACACCAGCGAATATTTCAAGGTAAACGTGGAAGCTCCCTGGTTCGCCTATTTTTTGAAAGACAAGGGAGCGCTCGATCTGCCCGAGGCTCTTACGTTTCTCACAGGCGCCAACAAATGGGTGCGGTACGATACATGGCCGCCTTCTTACATGACCGAGGATACAAAGCTCTATTTTCGCTCAGGACAAAGCTTATCTTTCGCTGCACCTGAAGATACGGCACAAGAGGCTTGCGACAGTTATGTCTCCGACCCCGCCAAACCGGTCCCCTACACAAAACGGCCCATGCCCGGATTCTGGCAAGGAGCTTCGGCTGAGTGGAAGATTGAGGATCAGAGGTTTGTCCACCTGCGGCCCGATGTTCTGAGCTGGGAGACGGAGCCTTTGGAAGAAGATGTGGTGGTATCGGGAAAAATCGCGGCGCATCTCTTCGCGTCTACGACCGGGACCGACTCCGATTGGATCGTCAAGCTGATCGATGTCTATCCGGAAGACTATAAGAAAAAGAAGCTTTCCGGTTATCAATTGATGATCGCCGATGAAGTGCTCCGGGGCAAATTCCGGAACAGCTTTGAAAAACCCGAACCGGTCGAGCCGGGCGCACTCGTGGAGTACAAGATCAATCTGAACAGCCGCAATCACTGCTTCCAAAAAGGACACAAGATCATGATCCAGGTACAGAGCACCTGGTTTCCCCTCATCGACCGCAATCCGCAAAAATTCATCGACATCCCGAAGGCCAAAGACTCCGACTACCAGAAGGCCACCCAAAAAATCTTCCGTACAAAGGAACACCCGACCCATATCGTAATTCCGGTTGTAAAAAAATGAAATGACCTCAATGGGCGTGTCGTAGTATCGAGGACTGACCAATTCGGGGAACAAAAACCTGCGACATACATACAGGAGGCAAATGTCATGACAAAAAAAACAGGAGAGCTTTCAGGTAAAGTAGCCGTGGTGACAGGAGGAGGGCGGGGGATAGGCCGGGGTATTGCCACGCAACTAGCCAAAGCCGGAGCCAATGTGATTGTGGCCGATTCCGACTCGAAGGCTGCGCTGGAGACTGCAAAAATACTGACTGAAGGACCAAGCCGCGCTCTCCATTGCCACGTCGACGTTGCAGACGCAAAGTCCGTGGCATCCATGGTTCAACTCACTCTGGATGCCTTCGGCAGGCTGGACATCCTGGTGAACAATGCCGGCATCATGTTTCGCACGCGTTTGATGAAGGTCCCCCTGGAAGAGTGGGAAAACACCATAAAAGTAAACCTCACCGGCCCTTTTATCTGCACTATGGCCGTTCTTCCGGTGATGAAGAAACAGGCTTTCGGACGGATCGTAAACATTTCGTCATCGGCCGGACGGAGCGTGAGCACTCTGGGAGGCGTGCACTACACGGCATCCAAAGCAGGGCTTTTAGGCTTAACACGTGCCGTTGCCAAGGAAGCTGCGGCCTTCGGAGTCACGGTCAACGCCGTATGTCCCGGGCTCATCGACACTCAGATGGTTCGAAAAACGACCACGAAAGAAGAGCTCAAAATGTTTTTGAATTCTTTCCCCGTCAGCCGCATAGGCAAGCCTGAAGAAATTGGGGATCTCGTCACCTTCCTCTGCTCGGAGAAATCCGCTTACATCACAGGAGCATCAATCGACATCAACGGGGGAGACTTGATGATATAGATCACCTTCAAGGCGATCAGATCCTGACATAACAGTATTGAAACAAGATTCAAGTGCCAGCCGTCGACCAAACGGCTGAAAGCATTCCATGCAGATATTCTTTGTCGCTTCCAAAAAAGCGTTCAACGATCATATCCCCACCTAAGGATCGAGGAGCGATTGCCTTTTTTGCGTGAAGCTCCTATATTTTGTATTGAGCTCGGACAACAAAAAGTTATTGAGGATACGGAAGCCATAATGCGAATTGCGTTCTTTACAGCAAGATTAGGAAACTTCTTCCTACTCTCAGTGCTCGCTGCATTCCTTGTTGCAGGGACTGGTATTCAAGAATCATCGGATACGGAAGGTAAAAAAACAGAGCCCATGAGCCAGTGGTCCAAGCTGTGGCTGGACCAGGTTGTTCCCTACATCATCACGGCGGCAGAGAAAGAATATTTCGAAAATCTGACGAACGAAGAGGAAAGGGGCAGGTTCATCCAGAAATTCTGGGATATACGGGATCCCGAACCGGAGACGCCTGAAAACGAGTTCAAAATCGAACATTACCGAAGGGTCGCTCTTGCAGATAAATATTTCAGCCGCTCAGGGCTTGAAGGCAGGCGTACAGAGCGCGGGAAAATGTTCATCCTGCTCGGCCCTCCGAATGAAATCAAGACGGACAGCAAACACCACGGTGCGGCAATGACCAAAAAAGACACCGCCATAAGCGGGGGCTTATCCCGATATAAAGAAGATCCTTTTATGTACGGCACCCACAGCGGAAAAGAAATATGGACTTATTGGGATCCGCCTAATCCCCGGCTTCCTCCTAACATTGAGTTTGTATTCGTGGATAAGCTGGGAACCGGAAATTATGTCTTGGAGAACAAAGTCAAGCTTGGGGAAGCAGGCAAAAAAGACAGCGCCTACACTATCGATACGCTCACGGACTTGTTCGACACCATTACCTACGACGCCGAGGCCCTGAAAAATCCGTTCGAGCACCGAGAAAGCATAAAGGGAAGCGTCAGCACGCAGGTCTCGTATGAACGGATCGCGACATCGCTCGATCTTTATCGATTTAAGGGCGCCAGCGGACGGACGTATTTGCCTTTTTCCTTAGAGCTTCCATATTCTGATATATCGTACAGCCAACGCGACAAAGACTGTTTTTTCTATCTCACTTTGATAATCACCGTCAAAAAAGGTGAAAGTCAAATAGTCTTTGAACAGAGCCTCGACACAAATTTCCAGATGAACGAGAAGGAGTACGAATCCAAAAAACAAACGATGTGCAAGATTCAATCCGCTGTGTCTGTCGAATCCGGAAATTATGTACTGGATATCACCATCATCGACAATTTGAGCGGCAAAATCGGAAATATGCGGGAAGAGATTTCCGTTCCGGATTTGAATGACAATAACCTGGCTATGAGTGATATTTTCCTCACTTTAAATACGGGAACAAAGAAAACTTCCGATAATCCGATCGATCAGAAAGCAGCTTCCCTGCAAAAAACTTTTCATCCGGGCGACGAGCTCAATATCTATTTTGAAATCTACAATTTATCCCAAAGGACCTCTGATGAAACGTCTGAATTCCAGGTAGAATACACATTTCTGAATAGGGGGAAAAACCTGGCGTCTATTCCTCTTCCATCTCAGCGGTTGATAAACACCAGGGATCAACAGGTGGAGACGTCGGTCCGATTGAAAAATTTCCCTCCCGGGACATATGTTCTCCAAGCAAAAGTGTATGATTCAATCTCTGGACACCAAGTTCTCAAAGAGATGGTTTTTTGGGTTGCCAGGTAGTCTCGCCCGATTGAATTAGGTATGATGTCCCTGAATTACTTGATTTCCGGATTATCCGTCTCTTCCCGCAACAATCGATCAATGATATCGAGGTACTTTTTCTCCTTCGAAAACATGGAGAATCCGAATAAAACAACGACAACAAGAATCAAGATGCACGCCAAAAACATAATGGGGAGCATGCCTGCCATGAGAATCAAGGTGGAGTTTTCAATCGTTCCCGCATCTATCCTGGATGCAACCTCGAACGGATTGACAAGTAGCGGATTCTTTACGAACATCCACACTAAAAACGCAAGGATGCCCATTAGGAGCAGCGTCGCCACTACCGGCCAGAATATTGCCAGCCTGCGTCTCTTTTTCAGAAAGCTCAAATACTGTTCATCCAAGTCGACCTCCAAAAACCGGATTCGCCCGCTCTACGATTTCGGATAGTTGAGCCGGATCTTATGGAGCATCATTCTCAAGGTTTTTGTTCAATGCATCGAAAAACTGGGCGACATAATCTTGAATTTCTGCAGGCTCGGCGATTCTTCCCGAGCACACCACAAGACAATTCACTTTGATTTTTCCCTCTTCCTCTATCAGCATGACACTCATAATTGGAGGGGAAGATTCCGGAGTCGAACCTTTCTCATCCAGTGCATCGATAAGTCCTTTGTCTTCGATCTCGCGCCTGATCGTAAATTGAATATCCTGTATCGACTTCAAAGAAGCTGTCCAGATCTCATCACGGGAGACATTTTCATAACGGACGCTGTACTGGGAGACATATTCCTGTCCTCCCTTCGGGGCAGAGGAACACATGGATAATAAAAAAATTGCGAGGCAAATAAATACACTCTTCAATCTCATTGTTCCCTCTTGTTATTCTCTTATTCTATATTGTGCACAAAAAAAGCAGTTCGAACAAGTATAAAATTCCGCTCTAAATTTCTTTAGACGAAAACGAAGGCCCATTTCAACTGAGGAACAGCCCATATTCATTCAAGCGGGAGTGGACCTCTTTCGCATTGCCGGAGTATTTATCAAGTTCGGTCCAGAATGCTTTTTTATGATTTTTTATCCTCGTGTGGACAAGCTCATGCAGAATCACATAATCGCGCAAATCCTCAGGCAATCGAGTCAATTTGATATTCAGATTGATATTGTTCTTCAAGGAACAGCTCCCCCACAGCGTCCTTTGATTCCGAATGAATACCCTGTTGTAAGGTAAGCCGTTCTTTTTTGAGAGCTCGTCAAGCCTATTGATGAGGGCTCTCTTTGCCAGATTCCTGTCTATTCCTGAAAATCCAGTAAATGAGGCTTCATGTTTGAGAGATGTCTGCTTTATTCTCTCCTGATGCTTTTTTATCCAAGCGGATTTCGAATAGGCCATTTCCACAGCACTCTTCCATGATACTCGCAGAGGAACGGCAACACGAACTCCGTCTACAGATCTCACGGTTATGCTCAAATGCCGGGCCTTTTTGCTGCGTTCAAAAAGGACGGACCCGATGCCTTCCATCTCTACGACTCGCGATATATTCATTGTGTCCGCCAACATAAATCCATTTCTCAGGGTCTGCACTTCCGTTTCGGAAATGCATGCCTCATCTATAACGCAATTTGTATTTCTTTTCAAATTTGATAGAATTAAAAGAAAAATGTTCCGATTCAAGTTCAAGTTTCGTACCAAAGGACCTGCCCGAATATCCGGTCATGTCAAAGAACGTATGCCGAAGGACAGACGTGTTTTCAACCGTTTCAGCTTTATCACAAAAGCAAAATACCGATTTCTACACGATTCGTTCAATGAAATTTTTACTCAGAATTTGAGCAGCAGCGGAATGTGCCTTCTATTGGACTGCCACACAGCACCAGGTATGTTCCTTGAATTGGAGTTCAAAAAACCGGGCGCTGACATTCGCCTTAAGAGATATGCCAAAATCGTCTGGCAAAATGATTATCTTACGGGAGTAAAATTTGTCTCATTGAAAAAAAAACGCCAGTATCGTATCCCTCATCCACTCAGTCCCATATATAAAAAATAATTTCCCCCTTCCTTCCCTCTGCATGAAGGTGTTCCAGCAAACACCAAAATCATATGGATCCGTTACACGTTATTATTCGCTGTATTTGACGGCAAGAAAAACGAGAAGCTTGAATTCCTTTTCTCGTGCATCTGTAGCCTCTCTGTGATCGATACTCTGCCCGGGCATTTGAACCAATTCCATTTTCTTCTCATCTTTGATGAGGATGACAGCATCAGCACCTACCGTTTTTGCCTTGGCGATAACCATGGCGTACATCTCGCTTTCTTCGGCTGCTTCCCCTTTTATCTCGATTCTTCCGATTTCCGTGTATTCTCTGTCCGGTTTTTCATCTTTAAAAACATCCACTTGTGTCGTTTTCGGATAACTGGCATCCGTAAGCGACTTGTACAAAATCGGAGAACTGGCGCAAGATGCCAGCACAAACAGAATCAAAACCAAAACCGACTTCTTCATTGCCCCCTCCTTTTTTCAACGGACATGAATTCCGTATAGCGGTTTAAGTCTTTGTCGATGAATCGATTGGCCTCCATGGATATCATTGTTTTGTAAAATCTTTCAAGCCGACAGTCGTATTTTTACAGCATGAAGCCATATCAAATATAATATGTGATGCGCCGAAATACAATAGAAGAAAGTCATAGATCCAAATTGTTTAAATTCCCCTGGGGAAAAAAATAACCTATCCCCTTTTTAGGACTCGAATGAGAATTTTTTCTCTTTGAAGAGCTTCATGCAGATATCCACGATCTCCGTATCATAGAGGATTCCTTTTTGAGAGGAAATCTCCTTCAGAGCCGCGGGCAATCCCAGGGCAGGACGATAGGGACGGTGCGAAGCCATGGCCTCCACCACATCCGCCACTCCCAATATCCTGGCTTCGATCAAGATATTGTCGTGCATAAGATTGTTCGGGTAGCCGGTCCCATTGAGCCGTTCGTGATGCTGGAGGACGATCTTGGCCACCGGCCAAGGGAACTCGATACTCTTCAAGATGTCATAGCCTACTTGAGGATGGGTCTTGACCAAATTGAACTCGTAAGTGGTCAGCCGTCTCGGTTTGCTCAATATTTCGGCAGGAACATAGATCTTTCCGATATCATGGATGATCCCCGCAATGCGGATGCCGTCGGTTCGATCCTGAGAAAAACCCAACTCCGTGGCAATACTCCGTGCAAGATCGGCCACACGGCGCTGATGGCCGGCCGTGTAAGGATCCCTGACCTCGACAGTCTTTTCCAGGACTTGAATGATGGCGCCAAGAGTCTGTCTCAGCTTTTTGAGATTCCTCTTGACCTCGATCTCTGCGCGATTTCTCTCCTTGCGGGTGTGCAGGGCAACGATTCCGTACACCAAATTACCAGCTAAATCCATGAGGTGGTTTACGTCTTCCCGGGCAAAGGCATCCGGTTCGTCCGAAAAAATGGTCAGGGCGCCGAAAGTACCACCGTTACTGATCAAAGGCAGGGCGATTACGGAGCCGAAGCCGCGTTTCAAGGCTTCCCCCCTCCATGCCATAACATCCGGATGATTGAGGATATTGTTGATGACATAGGGTTCGTGCCTCAGGATGGCAGCGCCTGTTGGACAATGATTCTTTTTATTGTCAGACCAAGTTACATGCACACTGCCCAGAAAACCATCGTCGTAGCCGGCTTTGGCCAAGGGCTTGACGGATTTGGAGCTGTCTTGGGTGACGACTCCGACCCAAGCCATTCTGTAACCTCCCACTTCGACAATCGCCTGACATATTTTATTTAGTAGTTCGGATTTCTCCGAAGCCCGGATGAGCACCTTGTGACAGGCACTGAGGGTTTCCAATGTGTGCGAGACTTTTTTGAGTTCGCTCGCGATTTGAATGAACTTCGGCCTCGATGTCCCGGATCCGGACACTTTTTTCAACTTGTCACTTTTATCCAATTGCATAATCTGTTTTCATAGGAAGTATATAATATTTTGGCCCTGGATAAAATCCTCCATAGAATTCACCTTAGATACTTTAGTCGAAGGAGTGCGCAGATAAATTGAAAATTGACAAGATTTTTTCGTGATAATTTAAAGTGCTGGGCCTACCGCGAATGGGCTGCGACGAAGACTTTGTAGCAAGATCGGCTCGCCCGTAGGGTAAAAAATGGAGACAATAAATTTAGATTCTTTTGAGAATGACAGTGTCGACATTTTTTATGAATAATCCAGAAAGCAACTTTTTTGTGTGATTTTCGTCTATATATATGAAGGGGATGGAAATTTTAGTGAGGTGAGAGCCATGAAAGTCATCACAAAAATCGGAATTCTTTTTCTCGCTCTTGTTATCAGTGTCGCCGGGTTCAATTGGATTACCTGCTGTTCCGGCTGTATCGATATTGCCAGGTTCTGTCAAAATACGAATCAAACGATGCTCGCGGATACACGACTCAACTACGAAATCATCGTAACACCCCAGTAACCAAAAACCTTGTTGTTTGGTCAGCAAAATACATCTGAAATTAAAGAAAAAAAGGGGAGCGGTTCACATATTTCGCCTGTACTGCCCCCCGACATCATACAGAGCCTGTGAGATTTGGCCGAGTGAACAGACCTTGACCGTTTCCATGAGCTCGGCAAAAACATTCCCTCCGGATAAGGCCACTCCCTGCAGTCGCTTCAAGGCTGCAGGCGCCTCTTTCCGATGCTTTCTGTGGAAATCGGCCAGCCGGCCGAGTTGAGACTCGATCTCTTGTTTCGTCGCTCTCGCCAGGGGAATGCCGATCGGTTCCTCGCTCTTATCGGCATCCGGATCTCTGAATGTATTGACCCCTACGATCGGAAGCTCGCCGGTATGTTTCAACGTCTCATAGGTAATGGATTCTTCCTGGATTTTACTCCTTTGATAGCCGGTTTCCATGGCTCCCAAAACACCGCCGCGCTCGGTAATTCTGTCGTACTCCATAAGCACGGCCTCTTCAACCAGGTCTGTCAACTCTTCCACGATGAAGCTTCCCTGGTTCATGTTCTCATTCTTGGCCAATCCCCATTCTCGATTTATGATAAGCTGAATAGCCAGGGCACGCCGGACGGATTCCGCACTGGGCGTGGTGATCGCTTCGTCGTAGGCGTTTGTGTGAAGGCTGTTGCAGTTATCGTAGACAGCACACAAAGCTTGAAGGGTTGTACGGATGTCGTTGAACTGGATATCCTGACTGTGGAGAGACCGTCCAGAGGTCTGGATGTGGTATTTGAGCATCTGAGATCGCTGGGACGCCTTGTATTTGTCACGCATGGCGATCGCCCATATCCGCCTGGCAACCCGACCGATGACCGTGTACTCAGGGTCCATGCCGTTGGAGAAGAAAAAGGATAGATTGGGACCGAAGCTATCCAAGGGCATACCGCGGGAAAGGTAATATTCGACATAGGTGAATCCGTTTGACAGCGTCAAAGCAAGCTGTGTGATCGGGTTGGCTCCAGCTTCGGCTATATGATATCCGGATATGGAAACGGAGTAAAAATTGCGCACGTCGTTCTGAACAAAGAATTCCTGTATATCGCCCATCATCTTCAAGGCGAACTCGATGGAAAAGATGCATGTGTTCTGGCCTTGATCTTCTTTGAGGATGTCCGCTTGGACCGTTCCCCTTACCTTGCCGAGGACAGCGGTTTTGATTTCCGCATATTGTTCTTTTGTCGGAGCTTTTCCTTTTTCAGAAACAAACTTTTCCACTTGCTGGTCGATGGCTGCATTCAAAAACATAGCCAGCATCATCGGGGCCGGGCCGTTTATTGTCATGGACACGGATGTGTTCGGGGCACACAGATCAAAGCCGTCATAGAGCACCTTGACATCATCCAGAGTGCAGATGCTGACTCCGGAAGTTCCCACCTTGCCGTATATATCCGGACGGCGAGCGGGATCATATCCGTAAAGTGTAACCGAATCAAAGGCGGTGGATAGACGCTTTGCCTCATAATCGGCCGAAAGCAGCTTGAATCTTCGGTTTGTCCGGGCCGGGTCTCCCTCTCCTGCAAACATGCGGGTGGGATCTTCACCCACCCTCTTCAGCGGGAAGACACCGGCGGTGAAAGGAAAATAGCCGGGGAGGTTTTCTTTACGTAAGAATGTATAGATTTCACCGGGGTCTTCATACTTCGGGAGAGAAATCTTCGGGATTTTCCGGTGGGCAAGGGATTCCGCGTATAAGGGAAGTCTGATCTTTTTGTTTCGGACCTTGTAGACCAGCTCTTCGCCTGTGTAAATTTCTTTCATCTCTTCCCATTGCCGGAGCAGCTCCGTCGTATCCTTAGCCACAGCTCTTTTGGCTTTAGCCGTTTCCTTTTTGAGCCGGGCCAAGAGCTCGGAATAATCGCCTTTCAAATCATTTCCGCTTAAGGCTTTGGCTGTTTCCTCGAGGTGCCAAATCCTGCGAACGGCGTCCGCCTGCTCCTCTGTTTGCTTATGATAGCTGCGCACCGTGTCTGCAATCTCGGAGAGGTAGCGTGTCCGCTCCGGAGGAATGATGATCGTTTTCGAAGTGGACGTTTTGCTGTCGATCTTTGGAATCCGAGAATCGAAAGCCACGCCAGTTCTGTCCTTGATGAAATCCAGGATAGCGAGGTAGAGAGAGGTTACGCCGTCATCGTTGAATTTGGAGGCGATGGTTCCGAAAACAGGCATTTCTTCTAGAGCTTTATCAAAGGAATTCCTGTTGCGCTGCATTTGTTTTCGAACATCCCGGACGGCATCTTCTCCTCCTCTTTTTTCATACTTGTTAACCACCGCTATATCGGCGTAGTCAAGCATATCGATTTTCTCGAGCTGCGTGGCTGCACCGAATTCGCTCGTCATGACATATAGAGAAAGATCCGCCAGATCGACTATATGAGAATCTCCCTGTCCGATTCCGGCCGTTTCGACGATAATGAGGTCGAACCCCGCGGCTTTGAGAACCAGAAGGGCCTCAGGCAGGACATCCGGAATTTCCCTATGGGAGTGACGGGTGGCCAGCGATCGCATGTAAACCCTGGGATTCCCTATGGAATTCATACGAATCCTATCGCCCAAAAGCGCGCCGCCGCTCTTCCTTCGTGAAGGATCACAGCTCAATATGGCTACATTGACATCCTTTATATCTCTCAACAGCCTTAGCACAATCTCATCCGTGAGAGACGATTTTCCCGCTCCTCCCGTACCCGTGATTCCGATCACAGGATGCTTTCCGGATATTTTTTTGAATAGCTTGGATTTTATTCGATCCAGATTACTCTTCTTCTTAGCCTTCTCCAATTCTACGACCGATATCATTCGGGCTACATGGAGTTTGCTCTGCGGAGCGAGAAGCTCCACATCCGGCTCAACCCGGGAATCAACAGCGGTATCCATGGCCTGAACCATATGATTCACTATGCCTTGGAGTCCCCAGTTGGCCCCGTCTTCCGGCGAATAGATCTTGGCCACACCGTAGGCTTCCAGCTCTTTGATCTCCTCCGGAATGATAACCCCTCCACCGCCGCCAAAAACTTTAATGCGGGAAGCATCCTTTTCTTTCAGGAGGTCTACCATATACTTGAAAAATTCCATATGACCGCCTTGATAGCTGGAAACGGCCACCCCCTGTGCGTCCTCCTCTATGGCTGCTTTCACGATCTCGTCAACAGACCTGTTGTGGCCCAAATGGATCACTTCAGCACCGGTGTTCTGAAGCAAGCGGCGGATGATGTTGATGGATGCATCATGGCCGTCGAACAGAGACGTGGCCGTTACGGCGCGGATGTGGTTCTTGGGAATATAAGGTTTAGGTTCATCGCTCATGCGTTTTTCCTTTCAAATATATTCCAAAATACTGAACGAAAAAATATCACTCATTCTGTTTGGATGTCGCCCTTCCCAGGATGAAACCGGTCTGCAGCTTGATGTATCTGTCGATGCTGTAATGGGAGGACAAATACCAGCGACGGAACGTCCACATGTGGCCCAGAACAACGATGTTGTGGGCAACGAGCTCTATCGAGCGTTTGTTCATATGGGGAAGTTCCCCGGATGCGACCAAATCCCCGATGACCTTAACAAAAATGTTCGTCAACCTGACTTCATTTTCCAAGACCTTTTCCCTCCATCGGGGAGGGAGAGTTTTGGTTTCCTGATAAATGAGGAGGATGTGATCGCTCATCTTGTGACAAACCCGGAAGTACTCCCGGATCATGGCCGCAAGGACATCGCGGCCTCCTTTGACTTTGCGGAGTGCCTCGGCGACGCTGTTTTCAACTTCGGCATGGATAGCGTCACAGACCAGATACAGCACATCTTCTTTCGACCGAACGTATTCATACAGCAAACCGTTGGATATATTCGCAGCCCCGGCGATTTCTCTTGTCGTTGTTTTGTGAAATCCTTTTTTGATGAAGAGCTGGACAGCCGCATCCACGATCTGGCGGCGTCTCTGTTTGACCAGGCTGGGATTTTTGATCTGAGTAGGAACTTCTTTCATCCTACGGATCTCCTCTGTCATCTTTTTTCCCAAAATT
>JAFGNQ010000192.1 GCA_016926925.1 Candidatus Aminicenantota bacterium | reverse complement strand
TCAATACAGTGGTGCTTGTGTTGATTCCTAAAACTCCCGCAGCTCTTTCAATGGATTTTTATTATAAATTTGAATAAGATTATACGACTATCGTCGAGAGCGCTCATGGGTACTTTTACGAAATGTATCGGCAATAATGAGATCACCGTTTTTATGAATAAAAAAATCATAAGGAAGGAGATTTATCAATGACCGGAAAAGAATTCGAAGGCTTCAAATGGGCGGATATGGTTGCAGCTCAGGAGAAGAATCCGACAATGGACAAAAAACTGATTATCACGGTCTGCCCGACAGGAGCGCTTTTTGCAAGAAAACACAATCCCAATCAACCCTATACTCCTGAGGAAATCGCCAGAGATGTGATCGGGGCTTATAATGAGGGAGCAAGTGTGGCGCATCTCCACACCCGAAGAGAGGATGGGCGGTTCGGCGCCCCTCACGAAACCCTCAAAGAGGTCATCGATATCATCCTCGACAAATGCCCTGATATGATTATCCAGCCGAGCGCCTGCGAAAGCTACATTCCCGGAAAGACAAACTACAGTTTTGAATCGGTAAAACCTATGGTGGAAATAATGAAAGAGAGAAAATATATGGAATCCACCATATTCACGCCTGTATCTTATGCGGCGGAGATGTCGGATGGGGAGATTGGTTTGAGCATCGCCGAAGAAACAAACACACAAAAAACAATACAGTACCTGCAAGAACACAAGATTAAGCCGGAGTTTATGAACCACACCTGGGAGGGCATCCAAAATGTCAGGGAATGGCTGATAAAACCCGGAATCCTCGACAAACCTTATCTGATGTCCATGGGTCCAGGAATGCACAACACGGGTGATACGTATCCCGACCCGTGGGGAATTATGTACGTGCTGGGGATGATGAAGATGATGCCTGAGGACAGTGTCGTGAGTATCAGCGCCGGAGGGCGAAACTGGCTGGCACTCAGCAACTTTGCCATCTTGATGGGCGTCGATGGTGTGCGGGTCGGGATGGAGGACCATCTCTGGATGTATCCGCACAAGGATGAGCTGATCAAACAGAGCGCGGATGAAGCAAGAAAAATAGCAGCGATCGCCCGGGAGCTCGGCCGTGAGATTGCCACTCCATCGGAAGCACGCCGAATTATGGGCATCTATTGAGCTCTGCAATTCTTTGATCAGCTCCCCTCTGCCTGCTGCGGTTTGCGGGCGGCGACACAAATCAGGTAGCTGTGGCGGCGCAACCATGCGTGATTTTTATACAGCCGTGCAAAGGGTCGGATAAGGTAAGCGCTCAGTTTGGTAGCCCATGGAAGATGGACGTGGAAGAAAAGATCGAGCATGCGCAACAGTCCGGGCATAAAGAGCACGCCGCTCAATCCAATCGGCTCGAAGCCGGCATCCATCAATTCCTTCTGCAGAGCATGCTTGCCGAACGACCGTTCATAGCCGTAGGCGTAGAGCTTGAAAACCCTCATCACACACACCAGAATGGGGCGTAGAAAGGGATCATACCGGTTGGGGACCCCCATCAAGATCAGACCGCCCGGTCGCAAAACCCGATAACATTCCTGAATAGATTTTTTATATTCATGGAAATGCTCTATTGTGCCCATGCTGTAAATCACATCGAATGATGCTGAATCGAATGCGATATTCCGGAGGTCGCTGACGATGAAATGGGAATTCTTGTTTCCTTTGAATAAGGCTTTGGCCTGCTTTACCATGGGCGTCGAGATATCCAAGCCGTAGACATCCGCCCCCTGTTTCGAGATCCAGTGCAGGATTCGGGTATTCTTTGCTTCATCCCAAAGGTCGGTCTTAAAGACTTTTTTCCCGGATAGCTGCGGACAAAATTCTTGAAAAAGCGACTTTTCGCACTCGAGATAATATCGTGTTGATGGCGCACCTGTAAGGGAAGGAAAATGCTGTCCCGTCCAATCCCAGAAAGATCGTTCCTTTTTACCGCATTCTCTTTTGGTCATTTTGTTCCCCTGCTCTTTGAGAGCATATATCACCTACGCATAAACCGTCAAATATTTCTCGATTTCACCCTTTTGCTTTCAAATCAGGCTAAATAATGTGATCCAGCCAGTGGAGGATATTGAGAAGCAGCCGGACGTTCCCGGCTGCACGAGGGTGGTTCATACCGGCTTTAACCCGCCCATTATTAAAAACTTGGGCAGTGAACATGGCGGCCTCGCAGAAAAAAGCGACACGGCCCTTTCCGTATTCCAGAATGCCGCCCTGATACCATCCTTCAATGGCTGCGTTCGGCGTGCCCGGGGGGAACTTCCAGTATTCCTCAGGTTCCCAGATGCGAAAGCCCGGCCCGAAAACAAGAACCGGAATGAAACCTGTGGCTGCCTGGAAAGCACTGCCGGCAAATGTAGCGACACTCATGACTTTCTCCGATGCGTTTCTGCCGTTGGTCACGATGCATTCTCTGAGGGTATCGTCGTCTCTGCTGAAGATGAGCGGTCCGGCCGGGCCCGGCGGAGGCCCCTTGATGGCGTAACCGTTTTTGACCTCGATTCCGAAGGCGGCAGCAAGTCCGGTAACGGCTCCCGGATCGGGCATGTGATCGGTGATCAGGAAAAGCGATCCTCCTTCCCGCACCCAGGTGTTCAGGATAGTGACTTCTTCATGGGAAAAAGTCGGCGGCTCTTCTGTATGGACGGGAGGCTGGGCGTCGGCGATGACATAGATGCGGCAGTCTTCGAGCAGGCCGGGCGCAATTTTATCCGTGCCCCTTCGGATCACGTAGCCGTCACGTTCAACCAGCAGGGCGAAGGGCGTGTATAAACCCACAGAGGTGTGGAAGTTGTTGTGGGCCTCATCCACCACCACCACGGAACCCTTTCCGGGTTTATAAGCAGGATTGGTTATGTCCGGCCGGAAGGACCGGTCCACGGTCCTCGGCGGCTCCACCTTGCTGGCCGTTTGCTGCTCTTGTGCAATGAGGAGAAAATCTCCTCCCGCTGCCAAGCCTAGGATACTCAAGCAAATCAAGGAACTGATCAAACGCCGGCCTTTCATCACGACCATCTACAGCCTCCTTATCTTTTCACCCTCATCCTCCCTCTTCAGGAAGTAGGGAACAGTTCGCTTTCTATTCTCTAAGGACTTTTTAGCCTGTGATCTGCTGCGATCATCCATTTCCTTTAAGCGGCTCCAGGAGTTCTTCCAGCAGGAGGCGGTGCGATTCCCAGGATTCATACAGTTTCTCGACATGCTGCTTGAGTCCGGTGTAATCTCTGTTCAGCCGGGAGATATCCGTTCCGTCCCGGTAAGTCTCGGGATTAGCCAGCTTTGCCTCCATATCTTTGATTCGGAATTCGCAATCATCGATTTCCTTTTCGAATCTGTTGATGGTCTCCTGAATGCGGTTCCGCTCCCGGCTCACCTCCTGGCGGGCTTCGGCTTCCTGCCGTTTTTGCTCTCTGCTTTTTCGGCTCGGTGCCGCCTGTTCCTGCGGTTCGGTTTCATCGCATTCTTGTTCGGGTTCGTCCGGTTCCTGATCACGCTTCCAGAGATAATAGGAGTAGTTGCCGTGGTATTCGTCCAGACGTCCCTCTTTGAGCTCGACGATCCGGTCCACCAGCTTGTCCAGAAAGTAGCGGTCGTGGGAGATGAGCAGCAGTGTGCCGTCATATTCCGCCAGTGCCTCTTCCATCGCTTCTCTGGCTGTAATATCCAGATGGGTGGTGGGTTCGTCCATTATCAGAAAATTGACGGGCGAGAGAAGGATTTTTGCCAGAGAAACCCTCGCCTTCTCCCCGCCGGACAGGACTCGGATCTTTTTGTCGATGGCATCGTCGCCGAACTGGAAGATTCCCAGCACCTGCCGGATCTGGGAAATGAGTCCCTTGGCCGCCGTGGAGGCCACTTCATCGAAGACGGTGTTATCCGGGTGCAATGCCTGGATCTGATGCTGGGCGTAGAAGCCGGGTATGACCCGTTTTCCGAGGCGAAGAATTCCTTGTTGGGCCTTGAGTTCTCCCGCGATCAGCCGGCTCAGAGTGGTCTTGCCTGAGCCGTTGACACCGACCAGCGCGATTTTGTTCCCCCGGGAGATATGGAGATTGCAGTCCTTCAACAACCAGTCTTTATTGAAGCGGAAAGCAAGACTTTCGATCGCCAGCACATCTTTGTAGCTGGGCGATTCCACCCGCAAACGGAAATCCAGGCGCCTGGGAGCCGGGGGAAGCTCGATGGCTTCTATCTTTTCCAGCATCCTGATCCTGCTTTGGACCTGTGCCGCTCTTCTTTTGTCACTCCGGTATGAGTTGATGAAGCGCATGATGCGCTCCTTCTCCGTGATCTGCTCATCACGCCGCTTTTCCAGAAGCCGCTGTTTTTCTTCTTTCTGCTTCTCGAAGAAGTGGTAGTTCCCCCGGTATCGGGTGAGTTCGCCCCTATCGAGCTCATAAATCTCATGGGAAAGCCGGTCGATGAAAAACCGGTCGTGGGAGACGATGACAACGCTTCCTTTGTAATTCAGGAGATACTGTTCGAGCCATTCCATGGATGGGATATCCAGGTGGTTCGTGGGCTCGTCCAGGAGAAGCAAGTCGGGATTTTGGAGAAGAAGCCGGGCCATATAAATCCGCATGCACCAGCCTCCACTCAGCTCGGCAAAGTCTGTCTGGAATCCGTCCTCCGCAAAGCCCAATCCGGAAAGGATCTTTTTCGCCCTTCCTTCGATCGTGTAGCCTTCCAGATCCTGATAGCGCTGCTCCAGAGGGCCCAGCTTTTTCAGCAAACCCGCGTCCTTCGGATATGTCTCCAGATCGGTCTGCAGGGCATGGATCTTGCACTCGAGCTCCTGTATCTCCGGAATTCCGCCGAGTGCATTCTCCAGGGCGCTCCCTTGGCCAAAAACGATTTCTTCCTGAGGAAGGTAGCCGATGGTGTAGTTGCGCGGTTTGGTTATGGTTCCGGCCTGGGGCTCAATTTCCCCGCACAAGATACGCAGCAGCGTGGTCTTGCCCGATCCGTTAGGCCCGATAAGGGCGAAACGTTTTCCGGGCTGAAGGTTCCAGTCCACTGCGGTTAGGAGATCCCGGTCTCCGATCGAGTAATGGAGGTTGCGAACCTGAAGCATGATCTGCCCTCATAGGGCAAACATCATACCACGGCTGCGATCCCGAGTCCACGCCGGCAGCATTCAGGCACCTTTTAGGTCTTTTCTTTCGCCCGAAATTGTTGCGGTAACCGGGGAAATGCTTTGGATTCTGCCTAGGCTTGAACTCACAGGGTACCCGCTTTTTCCTTGATCCTTGTCATTGTCCAGGCCTTTTGAAGCGCGGTCAGTTTGAGGTCATCGAAAAAAGCTTCGGCCATGCACTGGGAGCTCCCTTTGACAAAATTGCCGCTGCCATCAATGTAGCCGCTTAGCCTTTTGGCGATCTCTTGAACGATTTGCAGCTCGGATCCTGAAGGCAATGATCCGTTGAATATGATCTGGTTCCAGACCGGTTTGAAGCGGGAGTAGAGCCAGCCCGAAATGGTCGATTTTTTCCGGTTCTCTATTTCTTGAAAGACATCCTGCGTCAATTTCCCGTAGCTGTAGGCGATCTGAGCACAGTTGTATTTGAGATTTTGCAGGCCGTCCAGTTCTTTAAGAGAACCGACCCCGTCTTTGGCATCGGTCAAAACCTGGATGACTTTATTGACCATGGCTGTCAAACCGCAGGTCTGGATCTCCCAGCCCAAGGCCTTCTCGGTGAGGGCGTCGGGGTCTTCAATCATTTTGATGAGTTCGGCGACTTGGGTGGCCATCGTCATTCCGATTTTCCCCTTGTTTTTTTTGAGGGTGGTCTTCCAGGCGTCATTCCAGCTCCAGCTCATGAAGATTTCGTCCAAGAAATTATGCGGGGATTGCTTCCAGACGATGGCTTTGGCCAAAGGCCAGAGATCGGCCACACTGCTGACAGCAGTATGCGAGATTTTCAGCGGTGCGATCACGTATGTGTTCACGCTGTCCCAGTCCGGAAATGTTTTGGAGGGATCGGCTGCCTGCTGCTTCATAGCGATGAGCTTATTGTAGAAGGCGACGCTATCTGCGAGAGTAAAGATTGCACCCGACGTCCCCATCAGATCGCCGCTGGCGATTCCCGTGACGATGGCGAACGTGTCATCGATAGCCCGCAGGGCGATTCCCCAGCCGACGATATCGCTGAACTTGCTGCGCTTGTCGAAGAGTTCCTGTCTGAGATCTTTGAAGTCCTGAATGGCTGCATCGATCTTCTGAAAGGAATTCTGATCCCCGAGGGCATGAATTGCGGTATACAAGGCTTCGATTTTGGAGTCCTGGGTCAGGATATTGCCGCTTTTGTTTATGAAGAAATGTCCTATGGTCGCTTCTTTGCCGCTGCCCTTCTTGAACACTCTGACCGGTGCATAGCTGGCCCCGTAGCAATTGAGGGAAGTCCTGGCTGCGTCCCGATATTCCGTGTTCATGGGATTTGAAAAGAAGTAGAAGTGGTTGCGGGCGTAGAGCGTAATGCTGTAACCGAAAGAACCCCCTTCTCCCCGGTATGATCCTACTTCATAAGAACCGATCTGATAGGCGGACCCGTCCTCATGCGTTGACTTCAGAAAACGCTTGATCTGGGCATCGAAGTACATGAAGGTTTCTCCGCCGACGTCGATAGTGGATTCTGAGCCTAGGGGATTGATATAAAAATCCATCTGCTGCGGCTTGAGATCGATGATTGGATTCTCTTTTCGGAACGGGTGGTATCCGGATGCTGTCACGACGATCGCACCCGGATTGAAATTGAGGGTTTTGATGATATAGCGGCCCCGATGATCTGCCGTAACCTTGACCGAACCTCCCAAATCTACTGTGGCACCAGTTACGGTATTTCCTGTGACGGCATCGCGGACGAATCCGGAAAGCTTGGGTTCTGTCTCAGGTTCGGACATCCTGGGCTTTGTCTCGGGTTCCAAAACATCCGTACAAGTGTGGGCAGGGAAAGGCTTAAAGCCTTGCAGTGGGGATGTGCCCTGTGGCAGGTAGGTGATGGTTCCATACCACCAATTGTTGTTTTCATTGCTTTCTGCGACCATGTTGTTCATGGGTGCATTCATTTTTGCCAAACGGGTTTCAGCATTACCGTCGACCTTGACTACGACCGGATGACTTCCAGGGCTTCGCGTCAGCCGACTTTTGGTTTCGACCGTGATGCATTTGCCCGGAGGAAGGAATTTGACCCATTCCGATGCCACGTGCATATCATCCAGAGCTACTGTTATGGAAAAATTGGAGGCCGTGGCCTTGCCGATATTTCGTACCGTAATTTTGAAACGCGTGTTCTCGTAATTCACCAGATCCTGCGGAAATTGGGGCGACCAGGTCACGAGTTCGATGACCAGATCGGGAAGGTCTTTGGCTGATCCTGATGAAACAGAAAGAAGCCAGCCGAAAAATGCCAACCCCGTCAACAGGATAAACCGGAGCCTCTTTTTTTCTCCGCGTGAACGGGTTTGTCTCTCAGCCTGGAAAAATGCCTTGTCGCTCATTTTTTCCCCTTAATCATTAGAATTTTGGAATCCCATTCCGCTCATCATCGAGGGAAAAGCAATTCCGGTTTTCCGAAGAGCTTCGAAATCCACCAGAAGAGAATGCATCTTAATAGATTAGGCCTGAATCCTTGGATGATCCAACCCAGAAAGCCCAGGCTAAAGACTCCCAGCACAAATATGATCAAGGCCTCGAGAATTGAAAATCCGCACAGCAGGCATATCCCAAGAACGAGAAACACAACAAGAAAGGAAATTATGAATCGAGCCACGCTCTTCTTCCCCGGGAGAAAAATCCCTTTTCTGCGCTATTAACCTATCACAATAAATTCATGCCGGTCAATTTTTTGAAAAAAATTTTAAATGTCCTTGATCGAATGAATAAATAATGTTTAAGATAAAAAAGCATCTGAAGTAAGCAAAAGGGAAGAGGCAAGATGAGCGGCTGCAAAAGGAGAGTCCACCGGACGTTTCGGTTTTTTATCCTGCTGGCTGTTTTGTTGCTTCCTTACTCGACGGGCGCGTACAAACTCACTGATTTGGAGTATTGGAAATCCGATTCTGCCGCTTGGAAAAAACTGGAATCTTTTAAGCCGTACAGACAGGGGCCGTTGTCTTTGGGATTGGAATCAGGGTTGATTTCCAAGATCGGATCCGCTGATAAGATGCAATATATGCTGCTTCCTCTTTATTGCTACAGCGCAGGAGGTCCAAGCCGGAAAATCAAAAGATGGGAAAGATCGCTGATAGACAGTCCTTTTTACCGTGGCCCCAAAGATATGGTCCGCTACCGGGAAAATTATGTGGAGGAGCTCACCCGAATAAAAAATACTTTTTCCAAGCAATTTGGCGGTGATACGCACTTTTTGCGCTGAACTCAACGCTTCTCATTACCGAATTCATCTTGATCTTTTTTTTGTACGGATTAGCTTTGATTTTCTGTGCTTTTATAGGCCGAAGTTAAGCGGGACGTTTTGCGAGCGCTGAGGATCAACGATCACTTCCGGAAGCGAGTCTTGATGTATTCGTCGTTGCTTTCGAATTTATCCCGCTCTATCTCCGTGACCGTACCATCGTCTCCGACACCAAGCAAAAGATCACCTCCTGCGGTGTTGAGGAAGGCAGCGATGGTCTTGAGCACGGCCAGGGTGATGACTTTGTCTTCTTTCCGGTTCTCTCTCAGATTCCAGCGCAGTGTGGATTTGAACTCCAGTGTCTTCGACTCGCCCCGTTTGATCAACTCTTCAGCCTGTCGGAAAGTCACCGCAAAGGGGCACAGTTTTGCGAACTTCCGTTACCTCGCCTACGCAGGCATCCGGTCCGTATCGAAGCCATCCGCATTCGATGGTCTTTTCAAAGCTCCGTTCTGAGACTTCCATCGCCTTTCCCCTTTTTTGTCCACGGTCCTTCAGGCGGCCAAATAAGATCAAATTTTTTCCCTTTATGGTAATCGAGAAGCGGAGGCATAATGAATTCACGAATCTTATCTATCGTTTTTTCGAGCGTATGAGGTTTCACAATATCGACAAGACGTTTGATGAAAGCGTTCCACTGTACTTGCTTTATGGGATCTTCCGAAAATTTTGGCGCTAATCCAATGGGAACGGAATTCGGAAGCGGAATCCCCCTTTTATTGAAAGTTGCCAGTATTGCTGCCTGAAGCACATCTCCATGAAAAGTCAGATTGCGAGCAAGAACGTAGATATCGAAATAATCTTTCATCCGGCTATTTGCTGCACCCAAAGCCACCATGCCATGGAATTTTTCTCCGATAGTACTGTAGGGCGTGTAGGCAAGGAGTCGAGGAGGGGGAAAGTCCAAAAGAGAGGGAAGCTCAATCCAGACCGGGTCCGGAGTTACGGCGTCTTGTTGGCCAACATCCATCTGCAAGAAAACGCGCGCATTTCCCAAGTTGGCTCTAAAAAGAATCCGGATTCCTTGAAAGTCCGTTCCTTTTTCGATGGGCTCTGTCCGGAAGCTGTCGAGATGAAAAATCAAGCCGTCATCGACAGAAACCTCGAAGATCTCCCGGACAATTGACAACAAATCAGAAATAGGAATGTCTTGAGGACTAGTCATGTCGATGTCGATCGTCGGCCGAGCCGAAGGAATTCCCCAGGCTCTTAGAAGAAGCGCCCCCTTCAGCAAGAGAGTATTCCGATGGGGCGTTTGAGTGAGGCGATAGAGGAAACGTTCCATAGCATAATATTGCATCAAGTCGTTGAACGAACGATGCTCTTTTTTTGCCTCATTCAAGAGCCTTTGGTGAACGGAATGGGCCATGTTCATTGGATTCTGAATGCTCATTGAATCGCCTCGAGGTAGGGAAGCATGACGCGTTTCATCCGCAGGAGCGAAGCGTACTCCAGGATCTCGGAAACTGTACAGACGTGGCGACTCTGACTGAGCCGGAGGGCCTCGACGGCGATATCGATTCCGATCCGGTTACGGAATTTGAAACAATCCACGATTGTTCGGGCTGGAGCATAGATGCGAACCGCGATCCCATCGACGTCGTGTCTTTCGGTCCCCGCCTTATAAGTTTCCCTGGAAAATCTAAAGATCCTCAGAGGGGGAAAATCCAGCCTTGGAGTTCTTTTTCCGCGGGGAATGGCAATATCAACCCAATGTGGAACTTGATTTGTTATCCTATAAAAAGACAGCGAAGAAATGAGACAAATAACCGCTGCTGGGACTCGAGCAGCCACTATGGAAAGGTCGGGATTTCCAAGGTCGGGGAGGTCGGCCAGACGATAAAGGCCTCGGCTCAGAGGAACGATGCGGCCTTTTTTGCGCAGTGAATAGAGACTTCTCGGGTGGATGCCCTCGGCGATGGCCTGGGATGTTCGGAGTATACCACCCCGTTCTCGAAATATTATCTCCGCCTCTTCCTCACGTGTCCGGTATCGCATAATGGATAATTATGCCATCACTTACATATAAATGTCAACTATTTTATCCATAAGTAGATAATTTCCTAAAGAAACTTTCATAGCCCCGCTTCTTATTAAAGTATAGCGGCCTATTCTTAAATAACGACCTTGGATAGAAATGCCAGCATTTGCGCATGAAGGGTATCATTTTTATCCAGGGCGCTCGAAAGATTTTCTATTGCAGGGATTGAAAATCGCCGGCTGGGCTTTCAGGATGTTGACTTTGTGTCGCGCACTTCGATTTTGCCGGTTACAGCAGCGGAAATTAGGGCAGGGCGGTATTCCTTGAGGCGCTCAATGGTCTCGTTAATCTTTGTCATCAGGGCATCGATTTTCTCAGTCTCGCGGTTAAGGAATATGACAATTCGTGGTTGTTCTGTTGGGGGTGGAACTGCGAGAAGAACACTCTTTATGATACTAGAATTGAGGCCATGCATGATAGCTCCCTTGCCCTCAGCTGCGCCCTTCTTTTCTCTGGAGCGAATCGGGAAAAGGAGTTACAAAGAAAAAGACGCCGGAACCTTCAGGGCCCGATTTTCGTATGAATAATCTGACATAAATTATGTAAATAATTTATAAATATGTCTAAATCTCAAGTGAATTCATAGTTGTGTCAAAATAAAATCATGGGACACGTCACCGATTTAGAAAAATCGGTACATGTCCCTGATTTTTAAGTTAGAATACGAATAGTTGGGCGATAGCTGGATGATTTTTGCACGAGCAATCGGATCGCCTGTAATTCAGATTGATGCAAATATATATGACTTTTCGGAAATGGAGGTAAGATGGTAAAGAAGCTCTCCAAAACGGGCATCGCCCTCTGCATGCTGTTATTCCTGGGCGCACATTTTTTCAGCCTGGACTCTCAGGACGGCCTGCACCGGGTCTATGCGGTCAAAGACTGTCGTATTGTCACCCAAGCCGGTCCCCCGATCGAGAAAGGGACGGTCGTGATTCGGGACGGACTGATCGAAGCGGTTGGGGCACAAGTTGCCGTTCCTGCTGATGCCGAAGTGATTGACGGGAGCAAACTGACGGTGTATCCCGGACTGATAGATGCTTTGGGCAAATCGCTTCTCAAGTTTCCCGAGAAGAAGTTCGATCCCACAAAAATCTATACGGGCGAGTATACGGATGAAGACAGAGGCATCACCCCGGAGCTCAAAGCGCTGGATCATTTTGAAATCACCAAGTCCCTGCTGGAAAAGTACCACAAAGCAGGGATAACCGCTGCCCAAGTCATACCGGAAAGGGGTCTTTTCACCGGCCAGGCCTCTGTGTTTTCCCTGAGTGGAACGGAAAAAAATAAAGCCGTTATCCTGAGGGATACCTGTCTGGGCGTAGGCTTTTCAGTGGGAGGTTTCTCGCTCTATCCGAACTCGCTGATGGGGGCTGTGGCCTTTCTCAGGCAGGAGTTTTCAGATGCTTCTTATTTCGATATGCACCAGATGCGCTGGCTGAAAGAGATGAACGGCCTTGTCAGGCCGGAATATGACGGCAAGCACGCGATAATTTCCGATTTTGCCCTCGGGAAAAAGCCCGTCATCTTTCTCTGCCGCAATCAGTATGACATCCTCAGGGCCATAGAATTGTCCGCTGAGTTGAAACTGGATTGTTTCATCTGTGATATGGGGAACGAAGGCTTCCGGGTGATTCCCTGGCTGAAGAAAGCTAAGGCAAGATTATTCGTTCCCTTGGATTTTAAGATTCCCGGCTCCAGCATTCATGCTCAAAAAGGATCGGAAGCGCGGGAAAAGGCTGAAAAGGAACTTTATGTGAAAAACCCGGCTTTGCTGGCCGAGGCTGGAATTCTCTTTACCTTTACTTCCTTGGGAACTGACGATCCTCAAAGCTTTGTGGAAGGAATCCACAAGGCCATTGAAAACGGTCTCCCCCGGGATAAGGCCCTTCAGGCGCTGACAATCGGAGCCGCTCGATTTCTCGGTTTGGAGAGGGCTTTGGGAACGGTGGAACCGGGAAAGATGGCCAATCTCATGCTGGTTGAAGGGGAAATCCTGACCAAAGAAGCCAAGATCAGATGTGTTTTTGCCGATGGCATCAAATTCGAGCTCAAAGAGGCGGAAGTCAAAGAAGGAGAGAAACCCACCGTCAATGTCTCCGGAAGATGGGAAGCCGATATACAGGAGGCGGGCTTTAAGGTGACCCTCGAGTTTGTGCAGGAAGAGTCTGTTTTATCCGGTAAGCTGACAACTCCGTTTGGTTTATTCGATTTTTCAGGCGGGAATGTTTCTTCGAACCAGATTTATTTCGAGATCGCAGTCGCGGCGGGGGGACAGGATATCGATCTGTACTTCTCTGCTGTTGTCGAGGGCGACAGAATGACGGGATCCGTCGTCATTGGCACTGAAGGATCGTCAGGATTTACGGCCAAGAGGATTCCCGGAATGGGAGGAACAAGATGAAAAACAAAATCAGGTGGATAGCGATTATTGCGGTTCTCGTGTTTTCCATAAACAGTTATGCTTTGGGTGCGGAGACAAGCCTCCTTCTCAAAAACGGCAATATCATCACCGTGGCCGGAGAGACCATAAAAGGTGGCGATATCCTGATCGAGGGGACCAGGATCGTCAAGGTCGGAACCGGACTCCGCGGAAACGCGGAGACCGAGGTGGTGGATCTTGCCGGAAAGTGGGTGATGCCGGGCATCATCGATTCCCACTCCCATATTGCCATCGAAGGAGGAGTTAACGAGATGGGCAACCTCATCACCTCCGAGGTGGACGTCAAGGATGTCATCTGGCCTGAGGACATGAATATATTCTATGCTCTGGCAGGCGGTGTCACTACCGTCCACACCATGCATGGTTCGGCCAACTCCATCGGAGGAAGGGGGATCGTCCTCAAACTGCGTTGGGGAAAGAGCGGAGAGGAGATGATTTTCAAGGAAGCGCCGCCCACCATAAAATGGGCGCTGGGGGAGAATCCCAAAGGGAGTAATTTTTCAGGGCCGGGCCCGGCTCGTTATCCAAGGAGCAGGATGGGCGTGGAGGCTTCGATTCGGCTGGAGTTCGAGAAGGCAAAGGATTACATGCGGTCCTGGGAGGAGTATGAAAAGAGCCTTGAGTCAGCCCGGAAAATGAAGAAGCCTGCGCCTTTACCTCCTAAAAAAAATATCCGCCTGGAAGTTATCTCCGATATCCTTAAAGGTCATTACTGGATCCGGTGCCATGCCTACCAATCCGAAGAAATGCACTCCATCATGAAGCTCTGCGATGAATACAAAGTGAAATTGGTATGTTTCGAACATGGATTGGAGGGATATCGAATCACCAACGAACTGGTGAAATACGGGGTTGCAGTTTCCGGTTTCGCCGACTTCTGGGCATACAAATGGGAAGCCTACAACACCATGCCCCATGCCGCAGCATTGACGGCCAAAAGAGGTGTCCTGACCGCCATCAATTCTGATGATGCGGAAAGAATGCGCCGGCTGTTTCACGATGCGGCCAAGACCGTCCGTTACGGAGGGCTTTCTGAGATCGAGGCTATAAAGACCATCACCATCAATCCGGCCATCATATTGGGGATCGACAAGTGGACGGGGACCATCGAAGAAGGCAAGGATGCCGACCTGGCCGTATTCAACCGTCATCCTTTCGATCCTTATACAATTTGTGAAATGACCCTTGTCGACGGTGATATTTTGTTCGATCGGGCTAAATATCTGGAGGAAAGAAGAAAGGCTGAAGAGGAGAAGAAAAAACAAGAGGAGCAGAAAAAGGAAAAAGAAAAGAAATCCGGAGGGGAGGTGTGGCCATGAAAAAGACGGTCCTAATTGGCGCTGTAATTTTTATGATGGCATTTTTTATTTCCGCCCGTACTCCGGGAAATAAAATCCTGATCAAGAAGGCGACCATTGTCCCTGTCGAGGGAGAAATTCTTGAAGGAGGAGACCTCCTGATAGAAGACGGCAAGATTGCAGCCATCGGCATTGACATTTCCAAACCGGAAGGAGTCAGGGTCATAGATGCCGCCGGGATGTTCGTCTACCCGGGTTTCATCGATGGATACACCCATCTGGGATTGATCGAGATAGGAGCGATCGCCAGCACTGCGGACATAAGGGAAATGGGGAAGGAGAATCCGGAGCTGAAAGTGGCTTGGGCCATCAACCCCCATTCCGTTCACTTTAAGACCTCCCGCATCAACGGGACGACAACAGCCCTGGTTGCCCCATCGGGCGGAACTTTCCCCGGAATGTCGGCTCTTGTGAGGATGGATGGCTGGACCATCGATGAAATGATCGTCAAGGAAACGGCGACTTCCTTTGTCAATTTTCCGATGAGCCCACGCACCACAGGAGCGGAGAAGATCGGAACCAAGACAGAGTCCAAAGTGGATGTCACCGCCAAGCTGGTAGAGAAAATCAAGGAGTATTTTACGGAAGCCAGGCATTACCTGAAGCTGAAAAAATTAGCGGCTGAGGATGCGCGGATCGAGGCTCCGGAAATGAATCTCAAATATGAGGCGCTGGCTCCGGTTTTTGAAGGAATCTTACCGGTAATGATCTCGGTCGAGAAGGCCAAGGATATCGAGCTGGCCATAAAATTTATCCAAGAAGAGAAGATCAAAGCCATTTTTAGAGGCTGTGCCCAGGGATTCAAGGTGGCCGAAAAAATAAAAGAAGCGGGCATCCCTGTCATAATCGATGACCTGTACACCGGACCTTCCGAGCCTGAGGATGGCTACGATGCCCCGTTCCGGAACGTGGCGGAGCTGGCGAAAGCCGGAGTGCTCATCTGTTTTTCATCCGGCTCTGATCCGGCAGCGAGTAAAGATCTGCCCTATCATGCGGCACGCGCCGTGGCCTTCGGCTTAGACCGGAATAAGGCTATCGAGGCTTTGACAGTCAATCCGGCCAGGATCTTCGGAATCGATGACCGGGTGGGAAGCCTCAAGGTCGGAAAAGATGCCGATCTTTTTATCACAACCGGCGATCCTCTCGATTTGAGGTCGGAAGTCAAGCATCTGTTCATCAACGGTAAAGACGTCGACCTGAACAACTGGTGGGAGACCCTCTATGACACCTGGAAGGAGCGCCCCATCAAATAGCTGTGGCCTGGGTTATTCATAAATAACGCCGACACTCATATAGAAAGAAATTTCTAATCTTATTGCCGCCGCCTATTAACAATTGGGATTGTAACGGCGTGCTTTGCTTGTGGAGGCGCCATACTTGACCAAGCCTGCGGCGATGATGAGGGCGCAGACGATGCCGTCAAGGACAGGCACGCCAAGCTCCTTTTGCAGAGGCTTGTCCAATCCCGTCATACCCGCACAGCCCAGCACGATAACCTCGGCCTTATCTTCCTCTATGGCTGCCCAGGCGACTCTGCCGTACTTTTCCTTATCTTCCAGGCTTTTCCACTCTTCCATGGGAGTCCTCACCGAGGCGAGAACATCCTGTAGGTGATACTTGTGTGCTAAGGCCTCTTTGTTTGGAACGGAATGGTCGTTGTCGGAAACAACGGAAAAGCGGTGTCCCAACAGTGAGGCGATTTTCATGGAAGCTTCGCCGATGCCCACCACGAGTTTTGTCGTCATCTCCTTCATCACATCCAGGTTGGGATCCGAATGGCAGGCAATGACAAAGCCGTCGAACTCATACTCGTTTTCTTTTAAAAGTCGAATCATACCGGGAGCGGATTTTGCTGCGTCCTCGTAGGTTTCGATGAATTCCGGTGCTCCCGGCGTCGGAAGGCATGTCACCTCAAAATCACCAGCGGCATAAGATGCTGCGGTTTGTTCGATCATTTGTGTCATCTCCGGATCGCTGTTCGGATTTATGATCAATATTTTCATGGCCGATCTCCTCTAACTCATCATTATGAAAATCAAAGCAACAGTCCTTATCGAATGATGGCTTTCTTGATTTTAGCCAAAATGCAACCAGGATGGAAGAACCGGGAATGGAATCCTTATACAAGCTCGAGAGATCCTCACTCGTCGATGAGGAGGAAGGGGCTTTCGGGCGTCTCTTGCTCCAATTTTTTATCGATGATGTCGTCCGGATAGCTCAGCAGCCGCATGAATTCCCTTGATATCTCTTTTCTGTTTTTTTTGTCGGATGTTCCTGCTTCTTCGATCCCCTGTTTTTTCTTCTTCAAGTTGTGATAAGCATCGAGGGCAGCATCATCGGTGTAGTAGAGAATGGCCCATTTCCCCGCTGTGAAGTCCTCGGTCTGCAAGTCCGTGACAAGGAGCGATTTCTCCAGATAAGACTTTATCCCGAAACCCCGGACGATTTTCTCGGAGAACGGCGCCACTTGAGCATAATCCTCAGGCGGCAGCGGCGGGCTTATGGCCATCTTTTTCACCCCGCAGGCCACCATCTCTACGAAACAGTTGATCATTCCCAGCTCGAAGGATATCCTGTCCAATTTTACTTTATAACTTTTGTCCGTCATTCATGTGCTCCTTAAACATTCCCACAAATTTGTTAAATATAGGGACACATTATAAAATCATGGGACACGTTACCGATTTTATAAAATCGGTACATGTCCCTGAAAATCAAAGGGACACGTTACCGATTAAAAAAATTGGCACATGTCCCTGATTTTTATAATCCAGGTTTTTTAACGTAGTCCATGTTGATATCCGTTAAGGAAGTAGCAAACTTATATTGCCCCTGCAGGCAGTCCTTCATCAGCTTGAAGAAGGCACCACTCAGGGCGAGCACCGCAATAAGGTTGGGGATGGCGCAGACCCCGACGGATATATTGGCGAACACCCAGAGCTTATCGACATTGGTGACCCCGGCAAAGACGACACCGGGCAGGAGGTAAAGCCATTTGAGATATCCGATCGCTTTTTTGCCGAAGACATTGATGACCGATGTTTCGTAGTAGATAAAAAATCCGATTTGGGTTGAAAGACAGAAAGTCAGAATGGCGATGGAGATCAGAGCGCTCGCCATATCG
Organism: Candidatus Aminicenantota bacterium; assembly: GCA_016926925.1. Next base: position 2,352 of record JAFGNQ010000192.1, on the reverse strand, counting down.
GGGGGCAGAACAGAGGAAAAAGCCCTGAGGACCAGTTCGATCCCCGATTCTCCGCCGGAGAGCACGCCTGTCGACAGGATGGCGAAGGAGGTGATGGTGCAGATGACGATGGTATCGATAAAGACTTCGAAAGAGCCCCAGATCCCCTGCTGGAAGGGATGGGGTGTGTTGGCCGTGGCGTGGACCATAGGTGCCGTGCCGAGCCCGGCTTCGTTGGACAGCATGCCTCTAGCCATTCCGTTCTTTATCGCAGCCGAGACGGTGGCACCGGCAAAGCCTCCGGCTGCCGGGGCGGGAGCCAAGGCATGATGAAAAATCATTCCGAAGACCTGCGGAATCTCCTCGAAATTCAAAAGAAAAATGATCAGACCCCCTACAATATAGAGGAGTGACATTAAGGGGACCAGTTTCTCACAAACTTGGCCTATGCGCTTGATGCCGCCGATGATCACGAAGCCCGTGACCACAGCCATGCCTCCTGTGACGAGGTAAGGATTGAGGTTGTAACTGGACAGGAAAGCGCGTCCGACCGTATGCGACTGAATCAGAGTTGCCGTGAGTATGGAATTGATGAGGATTCCGATGCTGAACAGCTTAGCGAGTACGGGCCAACCCAAGCCTTTGGTGATGTAGTACATGGGGCCTCCATGCGGACTGCCCTCTGCGTCAATTTCCCTGTAGTGTACAGCTAAAGTGATTTCCGCAGTCTTGGACATCATTCCCAGAACAGCGAGAATCCACATCCAGAAAATCGCGCCGGGTCCGCCGATGGACAGGGCCGTGGCCACGCCGGCCATGTTGCCCATTCCTACGGTGCTGGCCAGTGCAGTGGCCGTGGCCTGAAATGGCGTCATTTTTTTGAGGTTTTTGGACTCGGGCCGCTCGAACATCTTTCCGAATGTGTTCTTCCAGATGAGTCCGAACCGCCGCACCTGGAAGAATCCGGATTTTATGGAAAGGTAGACGGCGACCGAGGCGATGAAGGCCATGGTCCAGGGCCCCCAGAGCACGCCGTCGATTTTTGAGGCGATGTCCAGTATGCTCTCGATCATTTCAGAATGTCTGCGCCAGTTCCCGGACTAAATCGAGGGTTTCGATAAGATCGGCGCCCGTCACTTCGGGTGAAATCGCCACCAGGCGCAGGACGGTCAAACCCTCCAGCTTGGTTACGGAAATCGTACGCTCCCCGCTCTCCATGATCCTTTCATATATGAACTGCTGCAGTTCGGACATTTTATCTTCGGTCAATTCCTTCCGTTTTACACGGAAACAGAGAATTCCCGTATCGGGCCGGTGGGTCAGTTCCAGGTTTGTTTGTTTCCTGATGTAGTCCGCTGCGCTTCTTACGGCATCCAAAGGAGCGCGAAGCCTTGCTGTGACTTTTTGCATGCCTTGATAGCGGATGGAAGCAGCCAGAGGCAGGGCTGAGAGGGGCCTTGTCGTTGGCGGAGACTTCAGCCCCGGGTTGGGATGCCTGTCCTCTTTGCGGTTGAAATAATCGCTGTAGAGGGCCATACGGTAGAGGTCGCTCTCCTGCCTGACAAAGAGGACGGAATTGGGGATGGGGACTCCCATCTGTTTGTGGGGATCCCAGGATAAGGAGTCGGCCCTGTCGATTCCCGAGTAGAGGTTTTTCCACTCAGGAACAAGCCCGTAGGCCAATCCGTAGGCGCCGTCGACATGCAGCCAGATCTGCCTGTCGCGGCACAATTCTGCAATGGGCAGAATAGGGTCCACCGATCCGGTCGATGTCGTTCCCGTCGTGGCGGCAATGCAAAATATGTCTCTGGTTTTTTGCAGGTCTTCCAAAGTTTTTTTCAGAAGCGGCACATCGATTTTCCGGTTGGAATCCACTTCGAGCGGGATGAGGCTCTCCTCTCCGAGACCCATCATACGAACCGAGTGCTTGAGCGAGAAGTGAGCGTCCTTCGAGGTGAGAACGACCAACCGTTCGGGATCTTTGAATCCTTTCAATCCCTTTTGCCCGAGGTCGAAGCCCTCCCTTTCCGCATGAGCGTGAAGTGCGATATAGAGTGCCTGCTGGTTGGCATAGGTGCCGCAGTACATGAGTGTGGCGCCGGCATTCTCACTGAGACCGAAGAGTCTGCATAAGGCTTTGCAGCAGATCTCCTCCAGGACAGCGCCGCCGGGTGAGACCTGCCAGTTTGTCACGCCCTGGTTGTAATCGAGAGCCACCTGAGCTCCGAATTTGGCTCCCTTTTCGGGAAAGGCATTGAACATGGACTGGAATCGGGGCAGGTCATATCTCATGAGGTGAGGGACTAAGCGCTCCTCGATCATTTTTTTTATTTTAGAGAGCTCCAAGCCCTCATTCTGAAAATCGACCAGGGG
>JAFGNQ010000026.1 GCA_016926925.1 Candidatus Aminicenantota bacterium | reverse complement strand
GGCCAAGGTTTCCTTCAGCCTTGCTGACGACCACGGACCCGAAGAACTGCCACCTGTTGGAGAGTCTCTTGTTGATGGTGAATTGAACGGCCGTGTAATTTCTTTCCGCTTTCGGCTTGCCGTCGGTTCCATCGATGTTCGTGGACCAGGTCGTAGGGGAATCTCCACTTCCCAGGTAAACGGGGAAAGTGTTGTCATCCGCTGTTCCGAACACACCGTCATCTCCGGGCTCGGACCATTGGCTTTCCGTCCAGACCGTCTCCACATCGGGCCGTTTGAAGGACTCAATCATGTTCCGTTCCCATTTCCGGATAAAAGTCACACCGAGGGAAAAATCGTTGAAGATCTCCCTCTCGATGCCGATTGAGATTTCATCGACACGGGGAGGAGTCAAATCCGGGTCAACTTCTTTAGTAACATCTGTCAACCCTTGAGCATCTTCCTCGCGGGAGAGCCAGACGAATTCATAGGAATCCGTTACATCGGGCCAGTTGTTTTCATTAAGGTCGTACCAGTTGAAGTCACCGGTGTGGATATAGTTGGGATTGGGGAGAGATGTGAACTGAATCATCATCATCTCCATGTACCGGCTGTAACTTGCCTTCAGGGCTGTTTTCCCGTCACCGAAGGGATCATAGGTGATTCCCACCCGGGGCGAGAATGTATTCCAGCTCATGTAGTCCTTGATTGCGGGATAGTTTTTGGGTGCGAAGTAGAGCGGTTGTGGTTTTGTCAGCCAGACGACGTCTGCATTGTCCAGGATGTTCTGCCAGAAAGGATTGCCGGTGTTTGTCTGCTCGGGAATTATGCCGTAGCTGTAATCCCACCTGACGCCGGCGTTGATGGTCAGCCTTTGGCCGATGGTGAAAGAATCCTGAATGTAGGCACTGAAGCGGCGCATCTGGTTCAATTCATCCGAATCGCCGTGCTTCGATCCGACAGCATAAGCACTGATATAACCGTAGGGTGCGCCCCAGTCTTCCCACATGTACTTGTAATTGACTGTCAGAAAACGTCCGCCGGGCTCGTTCGGCAGCCAGGTTTCCCAGGTGCCTTTAGCCCTTTCGTGCTCGAATCCCGCTTTGAGTTCGTGACTTCCACCTAAGAAATTGTCCACGAAACGCGTCAAGCTTCCCAGGAATTCCAGACGCCCTCTGTTGTAGATCTCACAAAAACGGGCCGTTCCGAAATAGAAGCTCGTGCTCAAATCCAAATGAGGATTTCCGTAAATACCATAGCTGAATTGGGGACCCAGCTTGTCTTGAAAACCCTCTGGGAAGTAGCGGTTGATATAACCCACTCTTATATCCAGGAATGTGTTCTGGTCAAGAATCCAGTTCCATTTTCCGTAGATGACGTCACTGTGCTCTCCGTCCCAGACAGCAGCAGCTTCAGGCAGCGTATACGTGGAGACATCCAATGTCATGTAGGGCTCTTTGAGGTAGGTTCTGTAGTAGTTGACGGTGAACTTGTGGCTGCTGGAGGGCTGGAAGGTCAGTTTGCCCTGAGCGCTCCACTCATTATGAGTCACGTCCACGGGAAGTTCGGTATCCGGATCATTGAATCCGGTGTAGTGCCGTTTCCAGTCGAAATAACGGAAAGCTCCGAAAAACCACAGCTTATCTTTTAGGAGAGGCCCTCCTATTTGGACCGAAGTGTCGATATCTTTGAGGGTTTTGGCTGGAGCAATTGCGGTTTCTCCGGAAGGCGTTATAGGAGCGATGGAACGGAAGCTCTGAATCTGATGCTGGTTGAAGTTTGTGTCAACCAGGCTTTCATTCGTGTAGTAGGCTTGGACCAATCCACTTATCCTGTTCCCTCCGGATTTGGTAACCACGTTGATATACGCCCCATCCGTTTGACCGACTTCGGCCGGGTGGGCGGAAAGCTCCATCTCCACTTCGTCAAAAGCATCGAAGTTGATGTTGGAAGCCAGATAGCTGGTCACGGGGTCGTTCATCATGAAGCCGTCGAATGCATACTGGTTCCCCCTGACAGAGGAACCGTGTGTAGAGGCGGTTCTTCTGTAGGTCACATTCTCGGAAACGACTCCGGGGGCACTGCTCAAAAGATCGTAAAGATCACGGCCGATGGGAATGTTCTTGATCAGATCTGCCGTGTAGCTGACAGCCACTTTGCTCGAGGAAACGTCGACCACCGGAGACACTCCGGTTACAGTGACTTCTTCCTCGATGGCGGCCATCTCCATTTTAATATCCAGTGCGGTCGTTTTTCCTATGTTGACAATGACACCGGTCGTGGAGAGTGTGGCGAATCCGGGAAGCTCTATCTTGACGGTATATGTGCCGGGAGGCAGAGCCGGGAACCGGAAAGTGCCCGTTTCCGTTGTAATGAACGAGGCATCTCCCATGAGCGCGGGACCGGTAACAGACACCGTAGCTCCGGGCAGGGGCACACCTTCCGGATCATGCACGGTTCCAGCGAGCGAACCGGTCTGTCTTTGAGCGAATACTGAGGCTGTGAGCCCTATGGAAAGAACAACTGCCAGCAGAACTTTAAGAGTTCTTTTATCCATTTTAATGGACTCCTTTTTTGTTAGGATTTACCCTTACTTTGGAATTAAGGTCGGCGACCTTAAAACCCCCCTTGTTCCTTTCTTTTTGTTATCTTGATTCTCACCCCCTCTGGGTATATATTTGAGGAAAATAGGGACACCTATGTCCCTATTCGTTCCATTTTTCCCCTTGCTTTTTGTCCCTGCTGTACTTCACTCCATTTTAAAAGCAAGAACCATGCCATATCTTTGCATGAAGCATATATCTGTTAATCCTTTTTATTTCAACAATATAAGCAGAATGCAGAGGATTCGGAGGGAAATATATTCTCCAAAATTTTGAATTTAATTCATTTTTTTGATTTTTCAATCGTTTTTTGAAACAGCAACTTTACTCCTCTAAATTATTCACGATGAGCAAAATTATGACAGGCAATTTTAGGGTTCACATCTAGGAAAAATGGCCTGCCTCTTTTTTTATGACATGTAGCAAAGTTGCACATCTTGATTTATAATAGAGAAGGGAATCGATTCAGGAGAAAAGCCGATGAAGAAGAATGCATTTTTATCATTTCTTATAATTTCCTTAGCGGCATGTGCCTCTCTTCCTAAAAACGTGACACCCTACGAAGAAGAATTTCTCTCTCATGTCCGGTACATCATCACCAAAGAGGAAAATCAAGAATTTTCTTCTCTATCTGAGGGCTCTCCGGAAAGAGAGCGCTTCATCCGGGATTTCTGGATCCAACGCGATCCTACCCCCGGAACTCTGCGCAATGAATTCAGAGAGATGTATTTCCAGAGAATCGATGCGGCCAACAGGCTTTTCCGGGGCGGGAGACCGGGTTGGCTGACGGATAGGGGCATGATTTTGATTCTCCTGGGACCTCCCGACGACAGGGAGGATTTCCCAATGGGCAAAACCTCGGAAGAGAAACCTTCGGAAATTTGGATTTACAACAGGCTGCCCAACAAATCCGAATTGCGTCTGGAATTCGTGGATTACTCGAACACGAACGATTACAAGCTGATCACGAATATTTCCCGCGAGTCCATCAATTCTTTCATTCGGATGGACATGAATCTTTCCGACGGACTGCAGTCGACAACCGCGACCATCGCCTCGCGGGAACCCCCGCAGGACCTGAAGCTGGAAAAAATCCAGGAAACGGATAAAGCCTTGAAGAAAAGCCAAGAAATACGCGAGCCCCAAGAGGGCGAAGTCAAGGTCTCCTACAGCGAGGTCAGGATACCTGCGCAAGTGGCGGAGATTTTCGATCGGAATATCGCCGCCATGACACCGCAAACGGAAATCGGCATCACCTACCTGAGAACACTATATCTGCCAGCCCAGCAGAACAACGTTCATGCCATCTTTCTCTTCAAAATTAAAAATGCGGACTTGAGCTTTCTTCGGGAGGTCGGACAGGACACCTCTCCGGGAAAAGCCGAGCCCCAATTGGACATGTTCCTGCGAATATACAACAGGGAAAACGGTGAGGCTAAAGACATCGTCAAAGAAATATACGTCCCCTACCCCCTCGAATTCGACCGGAAAGAGCTTGGACAAGATCAGGAACATCTGTATTCCCTATGCGATCCTCTTCCTCCCGGCGAATATGTGTTAGCGCTGGCCTTCGCTTCGGCCGACCTCTCGAAGATGGGCACTACCTACGTAGACTTCTCTCTCCCGCATGCGTCATCCTTTTACAAAAAATTGGACACCACGCCGATCTTTTTTGTGGAATCCCTGGAAAAAATGGAGGCTCCCGAGATGGAAATCGCCATTCACCGGGATTATTTCCGTTATTCTGTCTTGAAGATCATACCCAAAGAAGCCAACACCTTCGGTCCGGAAGAAACTCCGGATATTTTCTACTTTATCTACGGAGCCCGCCCGGATAAAGACAGGAAGTTCCGCATCGAAGTTGACTACAGAATTAAAAAAGGAAATGAGGAGCTGCGAAAATACGCCACACAAACGTATGCGTCTCCCTTTGTGAGCCACCCCCTGCCGCTCGATTTGGAGGGAAAAACCCTGGAGCCGGGTGCCTACACATTGGAGATCCGGATCCGGGATAACATATCGCACCTTTCCTTAAAAAAAGAAATTCCTTTTGATGTGAAATAGACATCAAGGCTATAAAATTTCTTCCCGTTTTACGGATTTCATTGCTTTTCACACAAAAGCTTGATCTTGGGATTGAACAACCAGCCTAAATTCAGCAAACTGAAGTGCTATCGCCACCAAGAAAACATATCATTCATCCGGCAGGATCATCGACTTTGACGGCCCCAGGGCATAATCATATAATAGCCATGCTCGATTTTGGAGCCCATCAGAGAAGTATAATGTAACCATAGCTATGAAAGAAATCATCGTTGAAAAAGTCGGAGACGTCAAAATTTACGGCAAAGGCGATCTCGGGGGAAAAGGCAGCGGCCTGGTCAAGATCAACGAGCGGAGTATCCCCAACGTCCACAAACTCCGGACGCGTATTTTGACCACCGTATTTTACGACCGGTTTTTCGAAGAGGATGGACGGTTCGGAAAAGAAGACCTTGAAACCTTTGCATCTATTCTTAAGAAATTGGAGAATATTCCCATCAGTGTCCGCTCCTCGGCGACAAACGAAGCCTACGCAGACCCCGGAGGCGACTTTTCCGTACATGCCGGGGAAAACAGATCGTTCATGCTCCCCAACAGTCATCCCGACTTCTCCGTACGCTTCGATCAGTTGGTACAGGCTGTTTCTTACATCTATCACGATTTCAAGCAACAACAGCCGCCCGAGAGCCGGGAAAAAATGGCCGTCGTCATCAACCCCATTCCGGGCATTCAGGAGGAATCGCTTGCGGGGCCCGTCTACTATCCCATGGTGTCCGGTGTGGCCAATTCTTTTTTCCCGTACGCCCTGAAATCGCAAAAGGCGGATGAAGGCTTTGCCCGGTTGGCTTTCGGCCACGGTTATGCGACCGTGATGGATGAATTCCCGGTCATATCCATGGCTACCATACAAAATCCCATTCCGGTAAGATTCATGGGCGAGGGACAAAAATATTTCTACGCCATCGATATGACCCAAAACACGGAATTGCAGGGCGATGAGCTGGAAACCATGAAAAAGCTGCATGTGCGGTTCGCGGATTCCAAAGTGACGAGACGGGTAGGACGGTTCAAAAATGCGATCACGCTGGAAGACCTGGTCCATAAGAACCATTTCGGTTTTCGGGCCGGTCTTCTGGAAATCATGAATGCGATATCGTCCATAATCCGTTCTCAATTCCAGATCGAATTCGTCTTCAATTTCGACCGGTCTGCAGATCCGAACAGGCCCGGAACCTTCCACGTGGTTCAGTTGACCCAACTGCCCACACTGACGTTCGAAAAGGTCCTGATCCCTGAGACGGCAAAGCACACCTACCTTGAGATCCACAACCTGCAAGGGCATGGAATGAAAAAAGGAATACGCCATGCCCTCATCGTATCGCCCTTTATCTACCGCAAGGATATGCATGACAATGTCGTCAAACTCATGTCCCGCTTCGCATTGACCTTCAGTGAAAAAAAAGAAGGTTTCATCATCCTCATACCCGGGAGACTGGGAACGAAAAACCGCGATTGGGGAATACAGGTCGATTTTAAAGATATCGGGCGACCGGCCGCCATATTCGAGTACGGAGTGGATATCGCGGGCCGACCCGAACCCGTACATGACACACTGACCGGAGGGGGAATCTACGGCAGCCATTTTCTGTACATGCTGCAGGGCGGCCATGACGAAGAGAAAAAGCGGATACAAACCCGTATGTTCGGGACTCAAGGCACACACTTTCTTACCAATCTCATGAGCAACAGGATTGTCTACGGGTATGTGGCCCCTTTGGAAGACCGGATCGATCCCTGGTTTTTTTCCCCGAAAGATGCCGACGAAGCAATATACATCCTGAGTTTTCCCCAGCCGGTGAGTATTTATGCCGATTCCATCAATCAAAAATGTGTCATTATAGAGGAAGAGGGATGAAGGATGCGTTGAATAGGAACGATTCTGCGACGCCGCGTGTCATCAATCCCGTAAAGATCAGCCAGGTGTTCATCTTCTCCGCACTCGAAGAGCTCCAAAAGGCAAGGCAAACTCTGAAGAAAAACATGCCCTGGGTGAAGGTCAAAATTTTTACGGATCCGATGAGTGTCGGACGGTTTCAATCGGAAAAGCCGTCTGTTCTGCTGTGTGACGATACCGCCTTGAACCTGCTGGACACGAAAGCGATCAAAAAAAACAATCCGGACCTTATCGTTGTATTGCTATCGTCGATAGAGATGATTCACTGTTCACCGACGGCGGTATCCGTCCGGAAATATCCCTATACTTCCAAAGCCGACCTGATTTTCGCCGTGAATAAAAAAGACTGCGCGCCGAATAAAATCATCGCCTCGGTAGTCAGGAGCGCTGAGGATCATTTGAACATCGAGAAGTACTCCAAGGCGCGCCGCTTTATTTTTCTGATCGTAGATGACGAGCCGCGGTGGATATCTCAGTTCTTACCGGTGCTCTATGGTATCATCGGGCAGCGGGCCGCGGTTAAGGTAACCCAGACCTTTGAAGACACCGTGAATTTTTTGTTCGGAGTCGAGAAGGAAGGGCGGATCGGGAAGACAAATTACCGGAAATTCGGTCATGGCGACGATGTGGTGTGTTTGATAACCGATATTTTCTTCCCAAAGGGCGAGGATATGCGCAGTGAATCAGGAACGGAATTGATCCGTCTCATAGATAAATATTATCCGAGATTCCCCAAGATCATCGCCTCCAAAGCCAGCGAAGCAGACGACCTAAAAAGTACGGCTTTCATCATGCCCAAAGGCGATCCCGGAAGCCTCCAAACCCTCAGGGATTTTATCGAGGACTACACCGGAATGGGGGATTTCCTTGTCTGTAAAGAATCGGGTGAAGAACTGTTCAGGGCTAAGAACATCAGGGAATTGCGGGATGTTTTGAAAATGGCGGAGAAAGACACTGACGAGGGCAAAGAACTGAGGGAAATCCTCGAGGGACAAGGAGAGAGAGACAATTTTTCCACCTGGCTTTACATGCATGGATTCAAGGATCTGGCGAAAAGAATTCTGCCGATTCGTATCAAAGGGAAACGCATGGTGAGTTATCTTCGGGAGCATTTCGAAGAAGAAATCAAGAGGGTCGAATCGCTCCCCCTGGTGATCGAAGAAAAAGAGATATTCAGCCTGCGGGATCTATTGAAGACTTTGCGGACCATCCCCGCATCCAAGATACAGGAATACTCGGACCGTGATGTGTTCTCGAACTGGCTGGACCGTAAAGGCTATCCTGAGTTGGCAGCAGAGATACGGCCTATTCACGGAATCGGCCAACGGCTGGAGAACCAGCTGACGGAAACCATCGAAAAGTGGATTCCCGTCTACGCAAAGAGGAAAAAGTTAAAGTAATGTGAACTATACAACCACTTCCGCCCTTGACAAAGCACCTCTATTTCTTCATACTGAGTATGAACGATTCATACCCAACAGGGATTGTCATGAGCAAAACGGTTAAATTCACAGTCAGCATGTCTTCGGCGGAATTTAAGGATCTCGAGTCGATGCGGCGCAAAAAGGGCGTGACGAGAAGTCAATTCATCCGCGACGCCGTCCGGACTTGGAAAGAGGAACCTTTACTGCCGCTCGAAATAAGAGAAGAAACAGGGGTATATAAAAAAGCGACTCCAATGGATATCGTCGATCTCGAAGAACGGCGGAAAAGAGCCATGGCAGCAGCGGGGCGTTTCCGTTCCGGAATTTCCGATCTCTCCTCGAATCACGATAAACACCTCGAAGCCGTGTATGCCGAAACATGCCCGTGCAAAAAAAAAAGAAAGAAAGTCCGGAGAAATCCATGAATATTTTCATCGATACAAGTGCCTTCCTGGCCGTTCTCGATGAAAGTGATGCCCACCACAGAACGGCAAAACCGTTTTGGAAAACTATCATCAGCGGAAAAGATACACTCTTGTGTCATAACTATATCTTGATAGAAACATCCGCGCTGGTATCACGGCGGCTTGGGAGGGAGGCCCTCCGTGTCTTCGAACAAGACATCGTACCGATTCTGCGCATCATCTGGGTGACCGAAGAAGTCCATTTCGCGGCGGTGGGCGCCCAATTGGTTGCGGACCGAGGCGGCCTGAGCCTCGTCGACTGCGTCAGTTTCGAGATCATGCGCCGAACAGGCGTCCGAAAAGCCTTTGCCTTCGACCGCCATTTTCGGGATTATGGATACGACCTCGAACCCTAATCGAGTCCCGTGCAGGATCGGAGATAAATCTTCCGGGTTTACTTTGCTCTGCTTAGGACGCTCGCATGTAATTAAAGTCCGTTCTGTGTAACGTATGCAAACACCAAAGTTTACTTCACGAAACAACAGCCAAGATTGACTTGACAGAGCATAATTGCAGGGACTAACATTTTAACATAGTCATTGATTTGCCCAAAAATGGTGGGAGCCCTACAAATATGGACACGATCTTAGCGATAATAATGGCAGGAGGAGCAGGCGAAAGGCTGCTCCCTTTGACCAGAGGGCGGTCCAAAGGGGCTGTTCCATTTGGAGGCAAATTTCGGCTCATAGATTTCACGCTAAGCAACTGCGTAAACTCAGGTCTCCGCCAGATTTATGTTCTCACACAATACCTTTCAGAGTCTTTAAACCGTCACATCCAGGAAGGCTGGGCAATCTCCAGTGCCGGGTTGGGTGATTATATTTACTGCATACCGGCCCAACAGAAGCTTGGCGCGGACTGGTACCTCGGCACGGCTGACGCGGTGCGGCAGAACCTCAATCTGGTCAGGAAAAAGGGTGTTGAGGATGTCCTCATCCTTTCAGGTGACCATATCTACAAGATGAACTACCTTCAGTTAGCAGCCTATCACGGCATCAAGAAGGCGGGTCTGACAATATCCGCTGTTAGAGCAAGGAAAGAACAGGCTGCCGGCAGGCTTGGCGTGCTCGAGACAAATCGAGATCACAAACTGATTGGCTTCGAAGAAAAGCCACTGCAGCCGAAGATGCTTGCCGATGCTTCAGATTACACTCTTGCTTCAATGGGCATTTATATCTTCAAATTAGACACGCTGCTCCAAGTTTTACAAGAAGGAGGACAGGATTTCGGTAAAGACGCCATCCCAGGAATGTTGGGCAAACATCACGAAATATTCGTTTACGATTACGAGAAAGAAAACAGGATAGAGGATTTTGAAGTCGAAGTGAAAGAGGGTATAAGAAAAAAGATATTGGTTGAGAAGACCCGCGATTCATCCTACTGGAAGGATGTCGGCAGCATTGATTCATACTACGAAGCAAATATGGACCTCGTGAATGTAGATCCTCCTTTCAGTCTTTACGGAGAGATGTGGCATGTGAGAACGTATCAGCCCTCCCTACCTCCAAGCAAGTGTATCCTTGGGGGAAAGATATCGCAATCTATCGTGTGTGACGGCTGTATAATTAGCGGCGGGACTGTTGCAGACTCCGTACTCTCCCCAGGTGTGATTGTAGAAAGAGATGCCGTAGTGGAGCAATCGGTTATACTTGACAGGGTTATCATTGAACCTGGTGCCAGCATAAGGCGGGCTATCGTCGATAAAGAAACAAGAATCCAGGCCGGGGCTTCAATCGGTTATGACCTTGAGGCAGATAAGAAGAGAGGTTGCACAATATCGGATAGCGGCATAGTGGTGGTTTCCAAAGGGTTTGACATAAACCGGACTGGGTCACCTCATAGTTGACAGACCAATTTCCCATTGCCAACTCTCGCACATAGACTTGGAAATTCTATCTATATCCGATTTTGTTGAAAAACGCTGAAAAAACGCTATAGCGGCTGAAAACCAGGAAAACTTACCTATTTTGCAGCGGTGGGCCACCACGGGTGTAAGCGACTGAATCTAAGACAATCAGCCAATCGAAATCAGTGAGGCTTTGCGAGGTCAATGTTGTGTAGCTCAAGTTCTTCATGCTGTCCGAACGAATTGGAAGCGCGGCAATTTCCGAGGCTGGAAGCCCCCGGCCTTTATGAGTCGGAATAAACAACGCAGACCCTGGCAAGGCAACCAACCGCGCTTCCAGAGTGGCGGCTTCGGGCCGTCCGATGCCGTTGGCTTCAGAAACGCCTACTGCCGAGCCGATGACAGCGTAGCGCTGCCCCAACATTTGGTCAAGATGCGATCCCGCCGGCCACCATGCGAACACCTCTGTGCCGAG
>JAFGNQ010000191.1 GCA_016926925.1 Candidatus Aminicenantota bacterium | reverse complement strand
CGGTCGGCACCGGGAACAGAAGCTCTTATCGGCCGAGCTTAGGATAAAAGAAAGGCTCCGCTATGCCGTCGACACCCACTTTCCAGGGGCTCCAAACCAATGAGAGAGGCGATATGAAGATATCGCTTTTCCTGGGCCGGACCTCAACTTCCTTGAGGTCAAGGGTTTCAGGATCAAGGCTCTCGGTCAGTTTAAACATTTCGTCTTCGAATTCCATCTCCAGATCATGAAGTTTCTCCTGGATAATTTTGACTTCCCTCATGGCTCTATCGATATCCTCTTTTTCCCTGGCTGCTCGGCCGGCACCCCTCATGGCAGTCGTGGCTCTTCCTATATTCCCCGTGCTGGCAACCTTCCGTCCGAACAAAGCACCCAGCACAGTCGCTCCCAAAGAAATGGCCGTCTGCACTTTCTGCTGCGAATACTGCGACTGCTCCCTTTTCACCCGGACTTCGGCTCCGCGCAACCGCTCCTGGAGGCGGGCAAGTTTAGGGGCATAGCGTCTCCTCAGCTTTTCGACCTCCAGATCCCTCCGTTCACGGGCCAGGTGCACCAGACGGGCTCTGAAATCCCCCTCACTTTCCCCGGGATTGGAAATCCCCTTGAGTTCAGCTGATTTCCACAGCCGGATCAGTCGATTCTGGTAGAGATGATTGGCCAAAGATGTTTTCCAGCTCTTGTAAGAAGACGGTTTCAGAGCTGCCGCAGGAAGCTGTCCGAACTGAGCTTGAGGTATCCCTTCTCTCTCGAACTCAATATCTCCGGAGGTATGCGACATGGCTTCTTCCCAGGAGACGGACCTCTGTTCGGGTGACAGTGGAGATAAAAGTGCGACCGGCTGCCACTCATCGATCTTCTCGGTACTGCTGACATAGTGCAGTTTGCTGTTACCGTGAATCAACGGACGATAAATCAGTCTTTCGTTCGCTTGCAAAGGTCCTTTCGCAGGAAGAAAAAGTTCGGGTATCTCAGGAGGGAGCATGGGTCTTTGTTTTGCTGAAACCGCGGGGCTTACCTGGGAAGGCACAGGCTGAAACGGCAGCACGGGAGTCACAGAGGCCACCTCCTGCACCGGCTCCTGTTTTCTGACAGACATCAATGTCTGGATCTGGGTCCTGGTCAGAGGTCCTCTCAAGTAGGAAAGAACCCACCGTGTCTGAAAGAGCACCGGAGCATTTTCATGCACATTGTGCATCAAGAAGACTCTTTGCCCCAAAGCGGAAAGAATTTTATCGATTTTATTTTTGTCGAATGCAACACCGGCGTTCAGCGAGGCGCCTTCAAGTCCTTCGAGAACCCGCTCCTTATCTCTGGCAGTCTGCAGCCGTCCGATAAACCACGTTCCTGCATTGGCGAGTCCCTTATAATCCAGGTCTACCGGATTCTGTGTTGCCAGGACCACTCCCAGGCCGTAAGCCCGAGCCTGTTTCAACAGAGTCAGCATCGGAGTCTTTGTCGGTGGATTTGCCGTCGGAGGGAAGAAACCGAATATTTCATCCATATAAAGGAGGCACCGCAGAGACGATGTCCCGGGCTGGCTTCTCATCCAGGAAATCACTTCGTTGAGGAATGTCGTCACGAAGAAAACTCGTTCCCGCTCGGAGAGATGGGCAATAGACAGGATCGAAATCCTCGGCTTTCCGGAAGCCGTGTACAACAAACGGGCCACGTCCAGCGGTTCACCTTCCATCCAGGCCGAAAATCCGGGAGATGCCAGAAGGTTGTTGAGCTGCATGGCCAATTCGAACCGCTCTTTAGAGGAATAGAACGACTCCAAATCAAAGACACCGACCTTGCCGAACGGAGGAGACTGGATGGCCTTGATAAGGTCGGCAATGTTGAGGCTTTGTCCTTTGCCCCAAACGTGGTGCAGGATGTTGGATAGCAGGATGTGTTCCCGGCTTTGGATGGGGTCAGCTGTTATGCCGAGAAGGGCAAGAAGGCCGGATACAAGAGTGAGCACCCTGTCGCGGAAAGCCTCCTCATCCTCGAGTATGGCAGGGGAAGGAGATTCCAAGGATTGAAGAACCGAGAGCGGCATCCCTGCATTGCTTCCGGGTGTGTAGATCGCCATATCCACCGAGTTTTTAAAGCGGGCAATCCGCTCACTGTCCTGACCCCATTCAGCCAAACCCTTACTCCACATCTCAGCCGTCTTAGTGGCAAAGGCATCTAAGGTAAAGCCTTTACGTGCCGCTTCGTCAGAATCTATCCAGGGAAGAAAATCGGACTGTTTGAGATCGGGAAAGGCCAGCATCAGGTTTCCCAGGTCTCCCTTGGGATCGATGACGAGCGAGGGGATTCCATCGATCGCCGCTTCCTCCAGGAGGCCGACACACAACCCGGTCTTGCCGCTTCCCGTCATCCCCACACACACGGCATGGGTCGTGAGGTCTTTGGAATCGTAGAGCAAAAGATCTTCACGAACCCGCCCTTCATCCAGGTCGTAAATGCGGCCGAGATAAAACGCTCCCAGTTTTTCAAAGTCTTTCATCGCACATCTCCTCCCTTTGCACTTTTTCATACAGCAGAAATAATGCTACAACAGAATTCCGAAAAAAGAAAACATATTTCGAGAACATTCGACGGTATTTCATGCATTTTAAGAAGATTTCATCAATGTTATTTCTGAGATTGAGCCAGCTTGACCTGCTGTGTCGTGTTCGATTTCTTTCGGCATAGTTTCAAACAGAAAGAGGTGATCGATACCGGCTCGATGCAGTGTTTCTACTTTATCAAAAAAAACTTCGTTTGGTGTCCGTCAATAAATTGACATCCATCCTCTCTGTAGACAGCGGTCTCTTCAAATGCGATGACGACATCCTGACCGCTCCACTCGGGGACGGCCGTCGTGCAGCTGTATTCAATCGCGTAGCACGTGTTGGGATAAAGAGGGTACTCTCCGCAAAGCTCAAGGCCTTCGGGAAGCCACCCGAGAGGTCTGGCATCCATGGGCGGCCCGGCGGCATGACCATGAATCCCAACTGGATGGGAGTAAATGAGAGGACGCAGGCCTTCGGCTTCTCCCTTTTCCATTGCTGATTGAACGATGGCGTTGCCTGAGCGCCCCATGCCGAATTCCGCACGGAAAAGATCCCCGAGCCTGTTGGCTCGACTCAAGGCCTTCTTAAGTCCTCCGGGGGCATCCTCTTCTCCTATTTTGCAGACATAGGCATGCCACTGCATATCCGTGCACAATCCCAAATAGACGATTCCCACATCGCAGTGAAGGAGAACTCCTCGATGTATGACATCAGGATTGTCTTTGTATTTTTCGCCCGTCTTGGCATGTCGTTGGATGGAGATCGAAGGCTGGAACCACGTTTCGAGACCAAGATCCGAGATTTTCTGCCTGATCCACCAGACCACCTCATTCGTGGTTGTGATTTCCGGCGTGATGACTCTGTTCGAATAAAACTCGGCGATGATATCGTGAGCGATGCCGCAGATATGCCTGTAAACGCTGAGTTCCTGAGGGCTTCTAGTCTCGAGCCAGCCGATGCAGAGGTTTTCGGCCGAAACGAGCCGGGGTGTCCATTCGGGGCCGAGCGCCTCTTCCAGCTTTTCCTTGAGACCTATTGACAGCCCATCCCCGAAAGCCCAGTTCCTGGAGACATTTATGCCGATTTTCTCGGGATTGCGATTCCTGATGAACTCTGCCAGATTCACGAACTGTTTTTTTGTTTTATCCACCCATATGGATTTGAAATAATCGCCGATTCCGTAATACCCTCCTGAAAGCCTCTCCACTCCCAAATCTTTGCCTCGATCATGGAATATGAGGATGGAGGTCCTCCGTGCCGCCATATGAGGCTCGGGCACCATACTCATGTAGACGGGATCTTCATTGTACTCACGGTTGATAATGAGCCACATGTCGATTCCTTCCCTTCTCATAACCATGGGGACGATGTTGTCCAGCCGCCATTCCAGCCACTCATTCATCACATCGGCCCTCTCCCGGAGAGGAAGGATGTTGCAGCTGTCATCGACCGCGGCCGCGTCCTGGCCTGAGGTGGACAAAAGGCTGCCCGCTAGGAAAGAAATCATGAAGACCGCAATCCATAGATATCGTTTATTCTTCGCCACCCGGCACCTCCTTTTTCATTCAATGTGTCAGCCGAAGCTTCTCCGTCAGGGATAAGCTCGATGTCTTTAACTTGATAGCGGCAGTTCGAGTAATTTCATGATGATCAGTATTTCCATTGGGAAGTGTCTTCGTCCTTGGGCGCATTCCCGGTGATGTGGTCCGCCATCATCTTGATGAGGTCCGTCAATTCAGGCCCCCAGCAATGCGGTTTCCGGTCCCCGTACTCTACGGAACCTGCATAATAAGGCTCTTTGGTGCTCTCTAGAAATTTTTCGAGCAGGCGGACGGCGCTGTCAAGGTAAAAGGTGTCCATATCTCCCGTATAAATATGAAGTTTGCCGACCAACTTGGGACCGAGTTCGGGCCAATTCTTTTCGAGGATATAGCGCAGGTCGAAATTTTCCTTCCAGTATTGGGCGACCGCAGGGTTTATCTCTCCAGTCCTCTTGTCGAAAAGAGGCTCCACATATCCATCGGAACCCACCGGTCCCATAGCCGCCTCAAAAATATCGATTTGCTCGCCCGAACGGTTTTTGGTTCCCATGACAAGCTCCATGTGGTTGCGCTGCTTGGAGGTCAGACGCATGATTCCTTCGATCGACCTGTCGCTTGCCGTCGGGACTTTGATCCAACCGAATTCTTTATAGAAGGCATTTTTATCCCTGTATATATCGATGCACTGAAAATACCGGAAATCGACGGGGTCCGGACAGAGAGACCATGTTCCCCCGAAGAAATCCGGATGGAATACCTGAAGAGCGAGGGATTCCCATCCGCCGGTCGAGCCGCCGGTGAGGACTCGGGCATAAGGCTTGCGGATGACCCTGAAGTGCTCTTCCAGGTAGGGGATGAGTTCCTGCATAACGGCATCTCCGTACGGACCGCAGTTTTCCGAGTTGACCGCATAAGAATCGTCGTAATAGGGACAGGGGTGCTGGAAGGTGACCAGGACCATGCGTGGACATTCATCGGAGACCCAAAACTTAGCGAACTCGCTCCCTCTGCCGTCCTTCGGCGGACTGAATCCAAACGGTGCCCTCAAAGAAAAATGCCCTTGAATGAAAACTGCGGGATAAGCCACATCAGGATGTTCGTCATATCCTTTCGGGAGCAAAACCGTAGCACCCAAATACATCGGCTGACCCCAAAATTCGGAGAGACGTGTGCTTTGAAACTTGATCCGTTTAACCCATTCGGTATCCGGAGGGACCTGGATGGGTGGAATGACGTTTTCACAATTGAGCTCGATCGTTTGTTTCTTTGAAGGATCTATTACAATTTTCATGACATCGCTGTAGAGGTTTCCCGGAGAGATGTTCCACCGCTGTCCTTCCCACCGGTCGTTGTGAAGCCAGATTGTGTGGCCGTCGGAACGTTTGAACTCCGTGTAGATGTTCACAAAACCTTGAACACTGTACTCTCCGGGTGGGATATCCCGGATGCTCTCCAGGGGATAGCCGAACACGGTCTCATCTATGATGATCTGCTTGTCCGGCTGCAGCGCCTCGATATCCTGCCCGAAAAACGGAACTCCGTGGGTTCCGATCTGCAGGCGAGGCTCGCCTTGAGTGCTCTTGGATATCATGACATAGACGCGCCCTGTTATGGGTTCCCCATATGCGGAATCCGCAAAGGAAACAGCGAACTTGAGTCCGGACGAATCGCTCTTGGTGCAGGAACCGCTCGCAATAACCGCAACAGCTGCTACCAGGAATAATAGAAACTGCAGATAATGTTTCTTATCTTTGATCATGCTATCCTCCCTATTACATTTTGATCGGTTTATCGTACAAATGGATACTACGACTCACAGAAAAATGCAACAGACTGAACCATCTCTTCAGGTTCATTTGCATTATCCTGATTAGCTACTCAATTATATGATGATCCACGAATTGACGACCCATATCTGTAGAGACGGATGATATAACAGCCGTCCGAAAATTACAAAAGTATAAGCGCCGATGCGGCAAGTGGAGAGCGAGAGCAAATCCCCCCCCGTTTGATTCGTATGGGCGTTCACATCTAGGGTGAGTCACTGTCTGTTTGAGTCGCATGGTGGAGGTGAGGGGGTCTTCGACGAAAATAGATAGTGACGAACACCTGCCTGTGTCATCCTATTTGTGTTCATCACTGAAACGGAAATTCGTTCTTTCATGAAACCGCAGTGAATGACCTGCAGGAAATATGATTTATTCACGAGTCGAGATTGCTGCAAAGACGAGGCAGCGGCCTGTGAATCAGAGGATGGTAAAAGTAACCGACGCCCCCTCCCTTCCCGCCGCATTAACGGCCGTCAAAGCATAAACATAGGCTTTATCTTTCGCGACTCCGCGAATCCAGTGCTCGAAAACGCCGCTGCCGAATTCTGCCAGCAGAGAGAGGTTGTCGTCCGTTTTTTCGTAGAGGCGATAGGCAGTGACGTTTTGATTTGCCGGGTTGGGCTCCCAACGGAGGATGTTTATGTATTCGACTTGAGTGAGTGAGCGGTTTGTCTTTTTTTGACCGGAAAAATTCAGCGGCGCCATTAAGGTCGCGAAACCCGAATAATTCTGGTCATGCAGATCAGAGTTGACACCCGAATACGTCCGGCTTTCGGGCTTGAAATAGAGGCCTTCTTTTTCCGGTTTGACCGTACCCTGCCACCCCGGAAAAACTCGGGCTGTGTACTTTCCCGAACTGTCGGTAACGGGATTTCCCGGCAGGCCGGTTAACACGACTCCACTTAAAGCGGATCGACTGTCCCCGTCAAGCGCCTTTCCGGAAAGGGCAAAGCTTTTCGCCTGACGGACGTGCACGCTCATCCGATCTTCTTCTTTCGTTACCTTGGAGACGATGACGATGCCGTGAGGATCCTGCAAGCCGCCGCGCCCGTTAATCCGGTTCTTCGCGCCTTCCAGCCAGAGCTGGATCCCGGGATAATCCGGATGATGGCGGGGATTGGAATCAATCGGATAGAGAATGTATTTGGCCGCCCAGTAGTCCAGGGCGACCGGATCCTGTCCGGCCAGGATTTGATTCACCCGGTGCGTAGTCTCGGAAGGGTAGCCTTTCAGGGATGCATGGGAGACCCAAACCGCATCCAGAATATTCAAGACAGGTGTCCTTACGGAAACAACCATCCGGCCGCAGGTATCCCCCAGGCCGGCGTAGTGACGGTAGCTGCTTCTCCCGTCCCGCATGGAAAGAACGCCATAAAAGTGTTTGAGCGAAGCGGTTATTTCCGACCCACCCCTATCATGGTGTTTGAGAACGGGGATGTTTATCAGTTTGAGGTTTTGGGCATAGCCGTTCCCGTTCCAAATCCCCTCCCGCAGTTCGATCCTTTGGCCTGCGGCCGTCGTAAAGCAAGGATAGGAGATATTCTCGAAAATCCGGTAACCGTCGGTTTGATGATCCGTGTCTCCGATGAAGGTGGTTCTAATGGGATCTAAAAGATAGGATGACACCCGGGGATCATCGAAAATTTCGTCTACGAGATAGAGAAAACTGTGTTTCTCATTATTGGCATTGGCGTGGACCTTTTCGTCCTGATATGTGCTTCCCCCTTTGGTATCACAATTCAAGCTTCCCCGACCCTGCCCATTTTCGAAGATAACGACTTCTCCGCTGAAGATGTCCGGATGATCCAAAATTCTCTGAACCACTCCGCGGACCAGGTCGCTGTTCGTGCACCCCCTATATTTCCACTGGGCATTGACCTTAATCAGGACGACATCATCCGGCGCGATCATCCCCGATGGACCGCTCAGCCGGCTGGTTTGAGGAGATCGATAAAACTTCAATCCCTGTTTCCCCATCAAAGACAACAGAGTGTCCACTCCTGCATGATAATGCTCCTGAACACTGCTGTAGAAAGGGTTGTCGGGAATCCCCTTGACCCAGAAAAGGTCATTAAGAGGTGTCTCCGCAGCCAAGTCAACGGGCAAAATCCCGCCGAATAAAGAAACCCCCATTCCTCCGGCAGTACTTCTAATGAATTCCCGGCGTGAGATTTTATTTCTTTTATCGCGACTCATAATCTTCCGCTCTCAATTTCAGATAATTCTATATTATTTCAATATTTTCTCTAAGTCAACTAGAGTTTATTCGACCGAATCAAGCAAATCTAGAAACAGGTAATTCCTGAATGGAAAAACTTGAATTTCCTCCTGAGCCGCAGGAAACAGACTGAGTAAAAGGAGAAGCCGCTTTATGGTGAGCCTTTATTCTCCAATAAATTCAGGTCGAAGTTTTCCACATTGTACCCCTCACGCACCGGGGGCGAAGTGAAAAAATTCATGACTTTGACCAGTTGTTCCTGGTAGAAATGATTTTGTTCGCTGGCGATGACGTCTTCCTCGCTATCCCAAAGACCCAAAACAAGGCCTTCTCCGGTTTTTTTATTGTCGAAAAGATAAATGCCCCGATATCCTTTTTGAGCCTTAGCGGCAGGCACGATGCTCTCGTTATAGATCTGGATGGCTCGCTCCATCTTCTCGACCCTAACTCGAAATCTGGTTATTCGAGCATACATAATTATCCCTCCCCGATTTCAAAAGACGTCGATACGAAAGTTAGCATCCCTCCTGATCTTTTCCTTAATTCCCCAGGCCTCTAAACTATAGCGACCCCAAGCGGAGATGTCAATAACCCTGGATGCTTCTAATGCTAATCGCGTCTGAGGAATGAGAGTTGTTTCCGGGCATCGTCGAGCTCCGGAGATTTACGGTCCGTATCCTTCCACGATTCAATGAACTTATCGTAGTTGGCTGCTGCCTGCTCCATATTTTTCATCCCCTGATCGATTTTGCCGAGAGCATAAAAGCTGTGGGCATAAATATCACCAGCATAAAGGCGTCCGGTTGTCAACAATGTCATTTTCCCGTACCAATCTCTAGCTTTCCCTATAGCTCCTGAGTCAGAAAAAACAGAAGCGAGCGAATCGAAAAACAGGGCATGATCGTCATTCTCGGAACTTGGCGAAGGCAAGAGCGCAATGGCTTTTTGAATACTGTCAACAGCCGCCGCAAAATCCTTTTTTCGTGACTCGATCAATCCTTTCAGGTGGTGATAGAACCGCATGTCTTTTTTATTCAATCCCTCATCGATCACAGCCATCAACTCGGCCGCGATTCTTTCAGCCTCGGCCGGAAATCCCTGAATCACGCGAACGACGCCTTCGAGATAAAGGGCCTTTCTGTATACAGGAGGCATATCCAATCCGGCTGCCAGAGTCAGGACTCTTTTGCATTCCGCGAGAGCTTCATCGAACTCGCCCTGACGCAGAAAGACATAGGCCGAATGGAGGATAAACCAGGACAGCCAGTCGTTCTCCCCCAGCATTTCCGCAAGGTCGATCCCCTCTGAAATGTAATCCCGTGCCGCCCCGAACTTTCCCTGCATAACAGCCAAAGCGCTCATCCGTCTTAGGCCGTCATAATGGGCGACCGGCTCTTTCAATTCCAGCAAATTCCGGTATTCCTTCTCTGCATCATCCAAGCGACCTTGATAGGTGAATACATCCCCCCGGATCAAGAAATTCCTGCGGTGGGTGGGATCTAAAGAAAAGGCCTTCCCGGATTCGGCTGTGGCCATATCGAATTTCCCTTGACTGATGTAGCTCTGGGCAAGTATGCCGTGAAGGTTAGCAATATCGGCAATGTTGTCCAAATATCGGTTGAGAACTCTTCGCGCTTGATCGTACTCGCCATTGGCCATCAGGGCAATGGCCTGATTTCCGTAGGCGGACTGCGCTTCGCTCCTGTTCTTGATATTCACTTCATACCGCTTTATCGCCTCATCCCATTCCTCGATACCCCTGTAGATCTCCCCAAGATTGTTGTTTCCGACTTGATCATCGGGGTAAAGCTGCAACAACTTATTAAAGGCTTCGATCGCTTTGTCATATGTTTTTTCGGAACGGCTGTAGTAATCCCCCAGGATGAGATACCTCTCCCTCTCCGAGACGTTCTCTCGCAGCTCGTATGCCTTTTGCAGACGCTCTCTCGCCTCGAACTCATAGCCCAGGTTGCCGTAGTCAATGGCCATAGTCCTGTAGGCCATAGCAAAATGGGGATCGATTCCGACAGCCATCTCCATCAGAGCGATGGAATTGGTGTAATCCCCCTGGTTGTGAAATTTCTTCGCTTCGCTGTAATAGCGGTAAGCTTCCGCCGAGCCCGTCGTGATCGATCCTGCCTCTTTGTCGAAATCCCCGGCAATTTCTTCCGATGACAATTTGAAATGGCTTTTGATCTTGGGAGTCAAATCATCCACCATGGCAAAGAAGCTCTCTTCGCCTTGACCCTCCACCCTTTCCGATCCCATGATCTTTCCGGAATCGATATTCTGGAGCTGCGAGTCGATCCTGATGGTGTTCCCGGCCTTGGTCATCTTTCCGAGCAAAATATACTTGACGCCTGCCCGTGAGGCGATGTCCTTCAAGGCTTTGGACGAATAGCTTTTGTCATCGAGCAGGCCTTTTTCCTCGAGGATGTTGTAGAGCTCTTCGCTGCTGAGCACAGAGATGTACTTCGACTGGCTGAGGTCCGAAATCAGGAGGTCGGACAAGGCTTTTCTCCAATGGTCCAGATTTTCGTCACCCGTGTTGTTCTCAAAGTGCATGACAGCCACTGAAGGTTTTCCTTCGGCAAAGCCGGCCGGTCTGCGTTTCCACAAAAACAACCAACCGAAGACCACCAGCGCTAAAACCACAACGGCCGCAATCGGGAGAATCGCTTTCTTCAAACTGAATTTGAAGGTGATTTCTCTTGAAGTCAGAGGCCTTTTCTCGGAAACGATCCTTTCGGCATTCGGCAAGCTGCTTTCGATCTTTTTTAAATCGGAGAGGATGGCCACCGCATCGGCGTATCTCTTTCCAGGGTCTTTGTTAAGGCATTTGAGAATCAAATGACTGAGGTCGTCGGTAATTTGCGGATTCCGCTTTTGAGGATCGGGAGGAATCTCCGTCTTCTGTTTGAGGGCCACATTCAGAGGAGTATCGCCGTCGAAGGGGACTTTCCCGGTGAGCATTTCAAAGAGAATGATTCCCAGCGAATAGATATCCGTTCGTCGATCCGGATCCCTGCCTTCGAGGCTCTCCGGTGACATGTACTCCGGAGTTCCGAAGATTTCGCCCGTATCCGTGATCCCTTTCGTACGCAGAGAACGGGAAATACCGAAATCCATGATGCGGACGTTGCCGTCTCTGTCGACCATGATGTTCTGGGGCTTCAAATCCCGGTGAACGATGCCGATACGGTGTGCTTCGGCAAGGCCTTCGCAGACCTGTTTGGCAATGAAAACGCTACGGCTCACTGTGAACTGCCCGATTCTCCTGAGGAGACTCTTTAAATCTTCCCCGGAAACATACTCCATGGTGAGGTAAGGGATTCCTTCCGCTTCGCCCAGATCGAACATGCGGCATACATATCGGTGGGATATCTTTCGCGCCAGTTTCAACTCGTTACGGAAACGCTCAAGGATTTTATCGCCCGGCGAGAACTCGATGTTCAGAAGTTTCAGGGCGACCTTCTCATCGACCTTTGTATCCAGAACCTTGAAGACTTTGCCCATGCCGCCCTTTCCGATTTCTTCGATGATCCTATACCTCCCGGCAAATGTGCTGCCGACTGCGATGTCTCTCATGGAGGTCAGCAGTGTTTTCGTAGGCATGAACCGGAATTCTTCGGAAGGGATGAGCGGTGAGCCGCACTTGCCGCAAAAATTGGTTTCAGGAGGGTTGTCGGCCCGGCATTTCGTGCATCTCATCGCGCTTATCTAGAATAGATTTTAATCCAGAAAAATGCAATATTCTCCTCACAGTAGGAATCGTCTCGCAATCATCCTAGCTATCCGATTTCTGAGCCATCGGATCTTCACCTCTGCGTTTGAGTATCCTCAGAGTGAGAACAAAACATATGCCACCCAGAAAATAGCCGAAAATGGGATCGACCGCATGATGATAGCGGAGATAGACCGTAGAGATCGACACGCCCAAGGTTAGAGGCAGCAGGAAATATCCCAATTTTCTCATATAGCGCCACGCCGCCAGCGAAAGAACGAAAATTTCGGCGATGTGCGAGGAGGGGAAGGCGCCGCCGGCAACCCCGGCGCCGGATTGGATCGTCCGTACAGCCCAGGAAAAGAAATAGCCCGAATTGTTCTGGGTGTGCAGCTCCCTGACGCCCTCTGCCATGGCAGGAGAGAGCGTCGGCAGGAGATAAAACAGCAAATAATTGGAAAAAAGGGCCACGGATAGAAAGGAAAAGGTGGCTACGGCCTCTTTTTTCTTCCCTTTAAAATATAAAAGCAGCGAAACACCCGGCAGGAACAGGTAATATGTTGCATAAAAGAAATTCATGAGTTCGTCGAGCCAGGGATTGTAGTGCTGTTGAATCCACACGGTAGGATGGGTGCCGAAAAGAAATTTATCCATCAGGATAGCGGGCTCTGTGAACCAGAATGTCCCGAAAAACATGCGGACAACGGCATTGACCGTGCTCCACGCGATGAGAAAGATCCCGATCGGATAGAAGGTCCGCAAAAAGCGCAGGGAGAAGTTCCGCGGTTTTCTCTCTGCAAACCTGACGAATTCCAAAACAATGAGGGCTAAAACAAAATGAGCGACCGCATAAACAGGCCAGTGGGAAACGGCTTTGTGAAAGAACAAGAGGAGCAAACCGACAAAAGCAAGATAACCGGAACAGGCGATATCCATCAACCGGAAACGGACGCCGCCGTACCGGAGACGCCAGAGTTCCTTGACTATATTCATTGAAGGGCCTTAGGGTTGAATTCAGCTCATTCGATTTTCATGACCGCCTCACCGGAAGTGTCAGGCCTTCCATATCGCACATGAGATGTGATTATATCCAACCGTTCTATCAATAACAATATTTTATAAGCAGATGCGGGAATCTGCCGCAAGAAGACACCGCACACAAGAATAAAAAGCCGGAATAGAATCTAAGATTATAAAAGAGGATGGTTAACTCCCTCTTTTTGACCAATCGTCAGGGTCGAACTCGTATGTGATTTAGATCCAGTCCTTAGTTCTTCTGCATAGATATGTAAAAAATAGAGTCCCGGTGCCAGTTCACGAGCATTGAGTTCCGATGCAAATATCACAGCTCCATCGGCCAGCTTTTTATACAGCGAAAAACGGACCGGAATCTTTTCCGCTGACTTCTGATGAACAAGCTGACCAAATATTTTAACTACAGCTTCGGGAATTTTAAAAAAAGAACACCGCACAAATACCGTCAAATTTGATATGTCTTCTTCCGCATTTCCAAAAAGTGGTGAATGCCGGGATACATCAAACGGATAAACCTCAATCAAATCCGTGAATTCTTCATCATCCTCTCTCATCTCGGTTCTCCCTGCATTCAAATATTTGGTTTTTGTCCCTGCTGTCAGTAAAAGGGGAGGGTACAGCCTCAAGCCGCTGTCTTTACTCTTAGGAATCATAAGCCAGGACGAGGCTACGGCGCCTTTTCCTGTATCAAGGTTTCTAACAACAATCCTGCAGTCAAAACTGCCCGGATACAAAGGCAAAAAGGCGTAGGGGATGAGGTTGGAAGAAAAAATGCCGGGATCTTCGATTTGAACGTTTCTGAATCCGACAATGTTTTGCTTTTCATCGAAAACGAGAAACACGATTTCCGTCTTCTCTCCGATGACCCCGCGCAGCCCTTCATCGGCCGTACTAAAAAATAATGCCGCCACGGATCTGCTTCCAGTTTCATAAGACAACACCGACATCGGAAAAACCACAGGATTCCCGAAGTGCGGCTTTGCACTCAGGGCCAAATCCATGAGATGAATCTTTTTTTCCAGATCCGAATAGTCTTTGAAAGGCTTTGGATTGTAATAGCCTCTTTGAGCCAAAACATTGTATCCTTTGTGCTTCACCTTGATGTTTATCCTGTGGTATTTGCCGTCCCATTTCTCATCGATAGGATAGCCCAAGACATAATAGAATCCCGTCATGGTCTGGATCTCTTCCGCTATTTTTTCGGCGCTGTTGGTGTTGTCGAAATATTTGCCACCCGTCTCGCTCGCCAGGTTGGATAAAGAAGTGACTCCCCTCCAATTTCTCGCTTCGATTCCAGAAGAAGGCTGCTGCCGATCCAATTCCCATCTCGTGAAATCCGAC
Organism: Candidatus Aminicenantota bacterium; assembly: GCA_016926925.1. The sequence continues at coordinate 2,819 of JAFGNQ010000191.1, read as the reverse complement.
CTTCCATCTTTATCCATAAAATCCGCGTACATTCCTTCAACATTGACTGCGTATACGGGCGCATTCGCCACGGCAAGTTGGCGCGACATGTCTTCATACCGCCGTCGAAGATCGGCGGCATCTGAACCGGCAATGTTGACCTTATCCAATTGAGGGGTGGATTCAACCGCGGTCCGGTACATGAGCCAATTGGGAATTCCGGTTGAAAAGAGGATTATGTGTTTATGTCCGGGAATGTAGCAGAGGGCGTTTGCCATGTCCTTGATGGCTGAGGTGAAGTGCAGCGCTTGATGACGGTACTCCATTTGGCCTCCGATTCTCATCATACCTTCCCGCATATCCCGGTTTTCTCTCTCAATCTTCTCCATCATTCTGTTATCGGGAAGGCTCCATTCACCGCCCCGCATCAACTGCATTTGCTGCTCGTCGAGGAGCCTTCCGGCTCTTCCAAGTATTTCCTTTACTCCTATATCCTGCACCAGCTCACGGATCTTTCCATGATCGGTAGTCAAATACTCGTGAAGAACCAGCCCCTTGTGTGTCGAGTAGGCTAAAACTCCCAGCTCGTCCGAAGGATGAACCTGGTTGTCGATGAAATGGAGGGCGGCCTGTTTCGCCATATGGATCCCCCCGAGGTCATTGAAGGCGAAATCGAAGAAAAGGAAAAATTTTCTCGGCATTATATTCGATGGGGAAGGATCGGTGCTTGCCTTTCGAATTTCACGCGTTGTGGAAGGAGGGAACAGGGTGTGCTTTTCAAATTCCGTTATGGTGACAATTTCTCCGTTGTCCTTGAGCTCGAAATCTTCTTTTTCAAGGTCCGTGACCGGATTCCCTTTTTTATCCGTCACATAAACTTGAATGAGCTTGCGGGTCACAGTGACTTCTTCCTGTATGCGGCCCTTATCCTGCTCCTCTGGAAATGAACCGGCATTTAATCTTAGAGAACTTATAAAAAGGATGGCGAAAATCCAAAATTTATTAAGGGTTTTCCTTCGCATTTTCCCTCTCCCATTAATCCCGGTTGATTCTTATTATCTTACAGCAAATATTGTGCCAAAAAAACCAGGTTCATCAAATCAGTTTATTGACATTTTCGATCTAAACAGATGACAGTCGTACCTCTGGGAATACGTTTGTTTACAGCCGTCAAAGTGCAACTGAATTCACATCATTCAGTTCAAGAAGATGAATTGGGTGAAACCCAGAGGGAGGGAAGACAACTTCAATTCAGATTGTACAACCGGCTCAGAGATGAAGTCTTACCTAGCTACCTTGTAACGCTTCACACACTGAAAGTCTTCCTTGTCTTCTTCGATGGTGTAAAGCTTGTCATATTTCCACACTCTGGGTTCGGCCGGAAGCGAGATTTTCGCTATATACCTTCCTTTCGAGTCAAAAACATCCCATAAATATCCGGATCCATTTGTATTTTTTTCATAGGTTTGGACGAAAATCCTGTTCTTTTCATCTCGGCATCATCCACGGCGATATCACGAATTAAAGAGAAGACGCAGCCTGCATTGTCTTCCACTTCCCCGATAGTCAATTCCTCTTTGAGCTCGAACACATCCTCTCCATATATCGGCTTCTTCGGATTTTTCACCACGATCACGCCGTTTTCTTCCTGTATGCTTCCTTTCCATATATCGTTTTGATTCCGGCAAAAAACACACATTAAAATCACAGCAGAAAGCAACATAAACCGCATAATCTCAGCCCGTACTTTCATGCTTAAGATCCTTTTCTGGTCAATTTAAAGACACATTCCAGGCATTCCCGGTCTGTATAAGATATATCCAGCATCCAACCGGCATTTTTTGCTCTATCCTAACAGATCGTTTCAAACATCTCCTTTGTGCCACCCTCCGAAATGAGTAACGCCTTATGTTTCATGAAAAAACCTCTCTGACGAAAGTTCAAAGCGAAAAGCTTTTTTCAAGCATCAATCCTCGTGTCCCAGGACTTCATAATCGTAACGCTTGACGACCTTGTAATCCCCCGCCGTAGCTACCGCATAGGCTTTTCCGTTGTTGAAAGAAAGCCAATCCGTTGCTATCGCGGTTTCAAATCGCGCTATGTACCGCCCTTCTTTATCGAAAATATCAACCAACACATCTTCATCTCCAGCCGAATCAACCACAACAAAAATCCAGCAGTTCTCCATTAAAATAAAGTGCTTATAAGCAGGTTTATATTTTGGATATTGGACCAAGCGAAAAATTTTATTCTTGAGATGACGGGTCCTTTCAGGCATCACGGACATAAAGGATTCACCGTGTTCTTTTAAGAAATCCTTCTTATTCTCTTCAGTGATTTCTATGGGATCAAAGTCGCACTGGATTTTTCTTATAGGCTTTCCTTCGGGAGAATAAACTTTAATCTCGTAATTTTCCGAGTATCCAAAGAATATCCGATTTTTCTTATCCAGAATATAATTTACAGCCGGCTTAAATGCCATACGGCTGAGTCCTTTCGCTAAAAATTCGGCGATCGAGTCCGCATTTCTATTGCCCGGAGCTTTCGACTCCTGGGGCAGTCTGAAAAATTCCTCGATAAGATTGAATTCGCCGTCAAACAAACCATACACCAGGTCCCATTTAGAAACCTGCCCCTGCTGTAAAATCTCGGTAATATTGGCAATAAAGAACCCTTTCGAATTGATAATCAATCCCTCAAAAACGTCAGGAACTTTTATCCCTTTTATAAAATCGCCTTCTCTAGTTAGAAAAGAGATTCTCCTGTTGGCAAGATCATTGAGGTAGATATTTCCGTCCGCATCGAATCTGACTTCGCTGATATTCTGAAACTCGCCCGGT
>JAFGNQ010000190.1 GCA_016926925.1 Candidatus Aminicenantota bacterium | reverse complement strand
GTTGCCCCTCAGAGCGATGAAGTCGCCCCGGCTCAATCCGCCGCCCGTATTCCACCTAATCTCCACATCCTGTCCCTGCGTCCAATTCGTTGCCGCCTTCGGCTGCGTCACCGTTATCGTATGAGCAGTCAGCGAGGCATCCACCGTCGCCGTTGCCCCGTCCGTCACCGAAACGCTCGTTTCGTAATCCCCGTAGCCGTCCTTTCGAAGTGATACCGTGTGGCTTCCTGCCGCCACATCCGTCAGCGTCGTGTTCGTCACTCTCCCTGTGTCCTGTCCGTCCAGAAACACGCTCGCCCCCGCAGGACTCGAGTTGACCTGGATGCTGCCTCCGGATACCGCCTCATCGCCTTTGCTCCCGCCTAAAAGCAGCACAGCCGCCACGGCTCCTCCCACAATAACAAGTCCTCCTAAAACATAGACCAGCGTCTTGCTGCCGCCTCCGCTCCTCTTCATCCCGGCCTGCACCGCCACGGCCGGCTCTTCCACCTGCTTTGTCTCGGGCTTCCTCTCCACCGGCTGCACCTCTCTCCTCTTCGCCTCCAGCGCTGCCGCATACTCCCTTTTCACCTGATCGAAAAGCTCCCTGTAGCTCTTAGGATACACCTTTGAGACCTCGCGCCCGGGCTCGGACTCCAGCACCTTTTGTATCCAGTCCTTCGCGCTCGCCGACTCCCCAAGATAGTAGTTGCACAGCGACAAATGGAAGTACGTGTCGATTAACAACATCTCGTCCCCTGCTACCGCCAGGACCTGTGTGAACTTCTGGATCGCCTTCAGATACTCCCCGGCCGTATAGAGCTCGATGCCCTGGTTGTAGACCTCTTCGGCCTGCTGCACAACAGAAGAACCCGCGCCCGCATATGAGCTGCTCCAAAGCAAAAGAAAAAATGAAAAAAGCGAGATGTAGGCAAACCGCTTGCTGGGAAACTTCCTAAGATGCATGGCGTCCTCCTTCAAAAAAACCCATGACTGGATACAGAATAATTTAATTGTGCCCGAATTGAGATAGATTCTTATCCTGTCGCTAAAAAGTATAGAAAAAAAGACGGATGAAAGTCAACGCCGCTAGCTCCTTCGTTTCTGTAACGAAGTTCCCGATAGAAGAAACCGGAGGCGCATCCTTCTTCGCACGGCAGACCTCTTCACGTGAAGGGATTACAAAATCGGGATGATGGGGAAACGGAAAACTCCGCCTTATTTCTTGGCGGACGCCGCTTTGGCCTTTTCTTTCAGGCTTTCCTTCTTTTTCTCTTTTTTCTTGAACTCTGTGCCGACGAGCTCTAAAAGCGCCATATCAGCTCCGTCACCGGCCCGCGGGCCGAGTTTGACAATTCGGGTATAACCGCCCGGACGTTCCAAGAAGCGAGGACCGATGTCATCAAAAAGTTTCTTTACGACTTCTTTCTTGTAAATGACCTGGAGGGCTTGCCGTCTGGTATGAAGCGTATTCTTCTTCGATAAAGTGATCATCTTCTCTGCAATAGGCCTGGCGGCTTTAGCTTTCGCCAAAGTCGTTCTCATCCGTTCTTTCTCTAAAAAAGAAGTCACAAGATTGCGGAGCAGCGCTTTCCTCTGAGCCGTATTTCGTCTCAGTTTTTTCGCGTTGATCTTATGTCTCATTCTGTCTCGTCCTCCTCTTCCTCCGCTTCAGTCTTTTGCCCCGCTTCAATCCGCTCGACTAACTTGGGATGGAGTTCCAGATTCAAGCCCAGCCTCATATCGTGGAGCGTCTCCTTGATTTCCGAAAGTGATTTTCGCCCGAAATTTTTTGTCTTCAACAACTCATCCTCTGTCTTCTGAACGAGTTTGTAAATCTTGTCGATTCCGGCAGAACGGAGACAATTGTTGGAGCGGACCGAGAGTTCCAGATGGTCAATTGATTTGGATAGAATATCTATCTGAGAAAAATATGGGATCTCTTTTTTTGTCGGGGCCATTTCGATCTCATCGGGCTCGTCGACGATGTTCAAGAAAATGACCAAGTGACTTCTCAAAATCTGAGCGGCTTGCGAGAGTGCGTCCTGAGGCGAGATGGCTCCCGTCGTCCAGATCTCCAAAGTGAGCTTTTCGTAATCGATTCTTTTTCCCACACGAGCCGGGTCCACTCTGTAGTTGACTCTGACGACAGGGGAATGTGAGGCATCCAAAGGGATGAAATCAACGCTCAGGTCTTCCTTATAGTTTAGATCCGCAGGGATGTACCCCCGGTTGTTCTCGACAACCATCTCGATATCCAAACTTCCGTCCTCGTCGAGAGACGCGATATGAATGTCCGTGTCAAGGATCGTGACATCCGAATCATGCTCGATATCGGAGGCCTTCGCTTCGGCCGGACCTTCTTTTTTGAGAGTCATGGTTTTCGGTTCTGATCCGTTGAGTCGCAACGGAATGCTCTTCAAGTTGAGGTTGATATCCGTGACATCCTCGACGATTCCGGCAAGGGTTGAAAATTCGTGAAGCACGCCTTGAATGCGGACATTCGTGACAGCTGCTCCCGTTATCGAGGATAGAAGTATCCGACGCAGGGAATTGCCTATGGTAATCCCGAATCCTCTTTCAAACGGTTGTGCAGAAAACTTCCCGTATTTCTCAGTCAGAGAGTCATAATCGCATTCCAAATATCTCGGTCTCTGAAATCCTGTTTCTATCATGCTACCTCCTATCCGGTTACCATTTTGCTTCTATTCCCCGGAGCGGGAAGAAGGCCTTCTCGCCCTCGGAGATTCTTATAATTATTATCTGGAATAAAGCTCCACAACAAGATGCTCTTCAATCGGTATGCCCACATCCTCCCTGGTCGGGGAAGAGAGCACACGCACCTGCATGTTATCGTGATCGACCTCGAGCCAACTGGGAACCGTCTTGTTCTTATGGGACTCGACAATTGCCTTGTATTCATCATGGTTGATCGATTTTTCCCTAAAAGAAAGGACATCTCCTTTTTGGACCATAATCGAAGGAGAAGATACCTTTCTTTCATTGATCTGGAAATGGCCGTGGACAATCAGCTGCCGCGCATGAAATCGGGAATGGGCAAACCCGATAAGATAGACAACATTGTCGATCCTCCGCTCCAGCATGGTCAAGAGGTTTTCGCCGGTGACACCTTTTTTCCGTTCTGCTCGGACGAAGAACAATTTGAACTGCTTCTCCGACATGCCGTAGTACCTTTTTAGTTTCTGCTTTTCCCTGAGCTGGATCCCGTATCCAAGGATTCGCCGGCGAGCTCTCCCATGCTCTCCCGGCGGGTAGGGTCTGCGCTCGACCGGACATTTATCCGTTATGCATTTGTGCCCTTTCAGGAAAAGCTTCATCCGCTCTACGCGACACAGGCGACACACTGATCTTCTGTCAATAGCCATCAGACTCTCCTTCTTTTCCGCACACGGCAACCATTATGAGGTATGGGCGTGACATCTCTTATGGATTTGATCTCCAGGCCGCCGGTCTGCAGAGACCGGATCGCCGATTCTCTTCCTGCTCCGGGTCCTTTGACCTTGACATCCACGTATCTTACGCCGAACTCTCTCGCCTTGGAGGATGCTTCTTTGGCGGCCAACTGAGCGGCAAAGGGAGTTCCCTTCCTGGCCCCTTTGAAACCGGCTGTGCCTGAGCTTGTCCAACACAAGGTTTGGCCCTGTTGGTCGGTGATCGTTATTATGGTGTTGTTGAACGTCGACTGGATGTAGGCAACTCCAAATCCAACGTCTTTTTTTACCTTCTTTTTCTTTACTTTCCTTTTCGGTCTGGCCATTAATGACTCCCTCTATTTTTTCCTGATGGTCTGGCCTTTCGGGCCTTTCCTAGTCCGTGCATTTGTTTTCGTTCTCTGTCCTCGCGCAGGCAGCCTCCTCTTATGGCGCATCCCTCTATAGGATCCAATATCCATCAGACGCTTAATGTCCATAGAGATTTCTTTGCGAAGATCACCCTCTATTTTTTCCCTCTTTTCGATGATTTGACGAATCTTGTTGATTTCTTCTTCTGTCAGAGCTTTGACTTTCTTGTCTTTATCGATCCTGGCTTCCTCGAGTATCTCAATGGACCGTGAACGTCCGATCCCGAAGATGTATGTGAGCCCTATCTCAATTCTTTTCTCGGATGGAAGCGTTATTCCCGCTATTCTTGCCATTTTTACCTCATCTATCCTTGTTTTTGTTTATGTTTGGGATTTGTGCAGATAACTCTGAGTATACCCTGTCTCTTGATAATCCGGCAGTTCCGGCAGATCTTTTTCACGGAAGCTCTGACTTTCATGGTTCTGTCCTCTATTTAAAACGATATGTGATTCTTCCCTTGGTCAAATCATATGGCGAAAGTTCGACCAAAACTCTGTCCCCGGGAAGAATGCGAATGAAATGCTTGCGCATCTTGCCGGAGATGTGGGCTAAAATTTTATGTTTATTCGACAATTCCACACGAAACATAGCGTTGGGAAGAGTTTCGAGCACGGTACCCTCGGCTTCAAATACATCATTTTTAGACATACTGGGACTCCTTTGCATAAGAGGGACTTTCCTCTTCCTGCCACTGGCTCAATATAACTGCCCCAGACTGAGTCAGCGCGATGGTGTGTTCAAAATGCGCTGACAGGCTTCGGTCTTTGGTCACAGCTGTCCAGTTATCGGAAAGAATCTCCACCTCCCAGCCGCCTATGGAAATCATGGGCTCCAGAGCCAAGACCATCCCGGGCTTGAGTTTGGGACCGCGACCGGGCGGGCCGAAATTGGGGATTTGAGGCTCTTCGTGGAGAGAAAGACCGATCCCATGTCCTACGAAAGAACGGATCACTGAAAAACCTTGGTCTTCTACATGTTGCTGTACGGAGTGGGATATGTCCGAAAGCCTGTTTCCCGATTTCACCTGAGACATTCCTTTATAGAACGCTTTTTTGGCTGTTTCTATCAAATGCTTGGCACGAGGAGTTATTTCACCAACAGGATACGTTCTGGCTGCATCGCCGAAATAACCATCGTAGATAACACCAAAATCGAGGCTGATGATGTCTCCTTCACGGAGAGTCCGGGAAGAAGGGATCCCGTGCACGATCTCCTCATTGATTGAGGTGCAAAGCGTAGCGGGGTAGCCTCGATATCCCTTGAATGCGGGTACAGCTCCCATCTTGAGGGTCTGTTTTTCCGCAAAAGAATCGAGTTCCCTGGTTGAAATTCCCGGTTTGACCATTTTCCCAAGATCATAAAGTATTTGAGCAACGATTTGGCAGCTCTTTTTTATGGTACGAATTTCCTGGTCAGTTTTATAGATAATCATTTTCAGCCTTTACAGCCCTTTCTGTCCAAGAGTCGAATCCAAAATCCGACAGATGTCCTCGAATATCGATAAAATCGTCCCTTCTCCGTCGACTCGATGAAAAACATTTCTTTTCCCGTAATAATCCACCAAAGGCTCGGTCCGTTCGTGATACACTTTCAGTCGATCTGCAATCACATCCGGTCTATCGTCGTCTCTTTGGAGGAGAGCGCCGTTGCACATGTCGCAAACTTGGGTCCTTTGGGGAGGTTTTAGCAACAGATTGTAAATAGCCCCGCAGTCGGAACAGATTCTTCGCGCACTGAGCCTCTCAATTACGGCTTCATCGGCCAAAACGATCTCGATGGCAACCTCACGGCGACCATCGATCGCTCCAAGTTTTTCAGCCTGAGAGATGTTTCGGGGGAATCCGTCTAAAATATATCCCTTTTGACAATCAAGTCCGTGAATCCTCTCTTCGACCATTCCGACAACGAGAGCATCCTCAACCAGCTCGCCGCGGTCCATGGCCGCTTTTGCCTTGAGTCCCAGGGGCGTTGCCGCAGACACGGCCTCGCGAAGCAGATCTCCGGTGGAAATTCTGGGAAATCCGAACTTTTTTTCCAAAAGATCCCCTTGTGTTCCCTTGCCACTTCCCGGGGCCCCGAGCAAAATAATCCTCATCCCCTCCTGCCTTTTATTCTTCCGCGGCGCATGAAACCATCGTAATGCCTCATCACCAACTGGGCTTCAATCTGCTGCAGCGTATCCATAGCGACGCCAACGACGATCAGAATAGAGGTCCCGCCAAAGTAAAAATCGACATTCATGCCCTGCGTGAACCACTGCGGCAGATTTTGATCCAAAAAAGCTCCGATAAAGGGAAGGTTCTGCACACGAAATCCCGTCATCATGAACTCAGGCATTACGGCTACGGCAGCGAGGTAAATCGATCCCACCAGCGTCAACCGCGAGAGAACGCCGTCAATAAAGTCGGACGTATTCTTTCCGGGTCTGATTCCAGGGATGAAACCACCGTATTTTCGCAAATTATCGGCCACATCGGATGGATTAAAAATGATCGACACATAAAAATAGGTAAAAAATATGATAGCTGCTATATACAAAAGAACATAAAGGGGCATTCCCATGCCGAACTGCTGCGCAATGCTCTGAATGAAGGGGATTTTAATCATCTGGGCTAGAGTCGAAGGAATCGTAATCACCGACGCAGCAAAAATGATGGGAATGACGCCTCCGGTGTTGACACGCAAGGGGAGATGGGTGCTTTGACCTCCGTAGATTTTGCGGCCGACCACTCTTTTGGCATAGGAGACAGGAATGCGTCGCTGCCCCCGTTCCACAAAAACAATGACGGCGCAGACTGCAATCATGATGGCAACAAGGAAGATGAGCTTCAATGGACCGACGTCTCCCGTTCTTATTTGGGAGACCACGCTCTGGATTGCCCGCGGAAAATCGACGACAATACCGGCGAAGATGATGAGAGAGATCCCGTTTCCGATGCCTCTCTCGGATATCTGCTCGCCCAGCCACATGATAAAGACCGTACCGGTGGTCATGGTTAACATCGTCATAAGCTTAAATCCGATGCCGGGGTGAGGAACGATTGGAGAACCGCCGGGACTCTTCAAGGATTCCAAAAGTAAACTAATCCCGAAGGATTGGATGATGCAGATGACGAGTGTTCCATAGCGGGTGTATTGGGTGATTTTCTTGCGTCCGAGTTCTCCTTCCTTGGACAATCTTTCCAGGTAGGGCCAAACCACCTGCAGGAGCTGAAGGATAATGGAGGAGCTGATATAGGGCATGATTCCAAGAGCGAAGACCGTCATCCGGGACATATTGCCACCCGAGAAGAGGTCGATGAAACCGAAAATAGTTCCACGTTGAGCTTCCCAGAATTCCGCTAAAGCGGTGGCACTTATCCCAGGATTTGGGATCTGCGCACCTATTCGGTAGACGGCCAAAAGCAACAGGGTGAAGATGACCCTCTTTCTCAAGTCGGGAATGCTGAAAATATTTTTTATGCTGTCGAGCATTATTCGCTTCCTATAACCAGGACTTTACCGCCCGCCTCTTCTATCTTTTTCTGGGCGGATTGAGAAAAACGATGGGCGTGGATGGTCTTCGCTGTAGCCATATCTCCATGTCCCAGGATTTTCACCAGCTCAGTTTCTTTTTTGATGATACCGGCTTCTACCATATCCTTCAGGGTGATCTCATCTTTGGCTATCTTTGCCAGCCGCGTAAGATTCACAATGCTGTAGTCTTGGCGGAAAATGTTGGTAAACCCTCTTTTGGGAACTCTTCGACTCAAAGGCATCTGTCCGCCTTCGAAACCTCTTTTTCTAGAATATCCGGAATTAGACTTCTGTCCTTTCATTCCCCGGCCGGACGTCTTGCCTCGTCCGGAACCGGGACCCCTTCCCACTCGCCTTTTGTCCTTTCGAGAATTTTTTGCAGGATGCAGGTTGCTCAGATTCATTTTTTCTCCAACTCCTCCACTGTAAGCAGATGAGGTATTTTCCTGATCATACCCCGAATCTCGGGACGGTCACTGCGGATCACCTCTGAATTGAGCTTACGCAAACCCAGCCCCTTGGCTACCTCACGTTGTTTTTGCGGCCTTCCGATCAAGCTCCGCACCAGCTTTATCTTGAGTTGTTTTTCGGCTACTTTTCCCTCTTTTTTCGCAACCTTCTCGGCTGCAGAGGGTTTCTCGGATCGGGTCTCTTTTTTCACTGCCATACCGACTCCTCATCCCGATCCCGAATCTCCGAGACTTTCTTGGGATCCTTGAGATTTTTCAACGCCACCATGGTTGCGTGAGCAACGCTGATGGGGTTGTTGCTCCGGATTGATTTAGTCAGAATATCTTTAATCCCGGCTAACTCCATGATGACCCGCACGGCGCCTCCGGCAATAACGCCCGTTCCTTTTGAGGCCGGACGCAGTACGACTTTGCCGCCGCAATGGACGCCTTTTATATAATGAGGAATCGTCGTACCTTTCAGAGGGACCTTCATTAAGTTCTTTTTAGCAGCTTGAACAGCCTTGGCGATCGCGGGAGGAACTTCGCGAGCCTTTCCCATTCCTATACCGACCAGACCGTGTTCGTTTCCTACAGCGACTAGAGCTGAAAAGCTAAGATTCTTGCCGCCTTTAACGACCTTTGTGGTTCGCCTGATCGAGATAACCTGATCTTTAAGTTCCAGTTCATCTTCGAATTCTTCCTTTAACGCGTCTTTCAACCTATTCCTCCTCTAAGTCATCACTAAAAAGTGATCCCTCCCTTTCTCATGGCTTCCGCCAATGTTTTCACGCGACCGTGATAGGGATGGGTTCCTCTGTCGAACACAACAGTCTTGATCTTTTCTTTCTTCAGCTTGCTCGCAACCAGCTCACCCAGCTTCTTGGATGCCTCCATATTTTTTGTGTTTTTGTTCTTCTCCCTATAGTCCTTTTCCAACGTCGATGCTGCAGTGATCACTTTACCGCTGACATCATCGATGACTTGGACATAGAGATGCCGATTGCTCTTGTAGACGAAAGTACGAGGCCTCTCAGGAGTCCCCGATATTTTTTTTCTAATCCTCTTGCGGATACGATCTTTCGCTTTTTTTTTCAAAGTAACGTTGTCTTTATGCACCGCTCACTCCTGCCTTCCGTTCCTTCTTGATCAAGCGTTCTCCCATATAGCGGATTCCCTTCAGTTTGTAGGGATCTGGTTTACGAAAGCTCCTGATCTTATGGGCTTCCTGACCAACTCTCTGTTTATCGATCCCTTTGACAGTGATCTGAGTTGGTTTTTCCAGAACAATCTCGATGTCATCCGGAATTCTATAAACAATGGGCTTTGAGTAGCCCAGATTGAGTTCCAATTTGTCGTTATCCAGCCTGGCTCGGTAACCGACTCCGACGATCTCCAGCTGTTTTGAAAATCCTATGGAAACACCTTTCGCAGCATTGAAGGCCAGAGTACGGCACAACCCGTGGAATGCAGGCAAATTGCCGGAATTGTCCTGCCTAAAGAAAGTCAATCGGTTATCTTCGAGCTCGGCCTTGATCCCTGTAAACAGGGGAGACGTCAGGTTGCCCTTCGGGCCGGAAAACTCGATGGTATCCGGGCGAATTGTGACAACGACTCCCTCTGGAACTGCAATCGGTTCTTTTCCTACCCTCGACATTTCTCAATTTCCTCTCATTTGGAATTTACCAGATTTGACACAAAACCTCCCCTCCAATACCAAGTTCCTCACATTTTCTTCCTGTAGCTACTCCCTTGGAGGTTGATATGATGATGATCCCCAGTCCGTCAAGTACTTTGGGGATGGAATCGGCTTTGCAGTAGATGCGACACCCGGGTTTGCTCACCCGCTTGAGTCCTGAGATAACACTCTCGCTGCCTTCCGCATACTTGAGAAGAATATTCAAAACACCCTGAACATTTCCCTCCAAAACTCTGAAATTTTTAATGTATCCTTCGTCTTTCAGAATCTTGGCGATTTCGATTTTCATCTTGGAGGAAGGGATCTGAACCTCCCTCGATTTTATCAAGACTGCATTTCGGATTCTCGTTAACATGTCTGCGATTGGATCTGTCATAGTCATGATGAGACCTCTCTGCTTTTCACCACGATGCCTTTATGATTCCGGGAATCTCGCCCTTCAAGGCTAACTCACGGAAACAAAGACGGCACATGTCAAATTTTCGGAAATAGCCCTTAGAGCGGCCGCAGATGCGGCATCGGCTTTTTTTTCGCACAGAATATTTTGGCGTTCTCAAGTACTTTGCCATGCTTGATTTTTTTGACACTTTTTTGCCTTCCTTAGGACGCCTCACTAAAAGGCATCCCCATTTTTTTCAGTAACGCATAACTTTCTTTGTCGTCCTTCGCCGAGGTGACAATGGTGATATTCATACCCCGGCTTTTCTCGATCTTTGTGTAATCAATTTCAGGAAAAACGAGTTGGTCCCGTAACCCAAGCGTATAGTTCCCTCGCTTGTCAAAGCCCCGGGCGGAAACACCCCTGAAATCCCGGACACGAGGCAGAACGATATTGACAAGTCGATCAAAGAATTCGTACATGCGTTTTCCGCGCAAGGTGACATAACAAGCAATCGCATGCCCCTGACGCAGTTTGAACGAAGAAATGGACTTTCTAGCCCGACCGACAGCAGGCCATTGCCCCGTAATAAGGCTCAGTTCTTTTTTTGCTGTGTCGAGCGCTTTTATGTTTTGGATGGCTTCTCCGACTCCTATGTTGATAACAATTTTCTCAAGTCTGGGAACAGCCATTGTGTTTCCGATCGACAGATCCTTCTGGAGGTCCGGAACGATTTCTTTCTTGTACTTTTCAAGGAGGCGACTCATTTGGCATACCTCTTCTTTATTTCTCTAAGCTATTCTCGCATTTGGAGCAAACACGAATTTTGCTTCCATCATCGAGCTTTTTTGAATTGATTCTCACTCCCTGTCCACACTCTGAGCAATAAGGCCTTAAATTCGATATGTGGATGGCAGCCTCTTTTTCCATAATGCCGCCTTGGATGTTTTTGCTTTGGTCCCGCCGGATGAACTCCTTGGAAAAGTTGATCTTCTCTACGATAACGCGCTGCTTTTCCGGTATGACTTTCAGGACTTTTCCCGTCTTGCCTTTATCTTTCCCGGCGATAACGATAACCTCATCATTTTTTCGTAGCCTCATCTTGTTCATCAGAGGACCTCCGGTGCGAGGGAGACGATCTTCATGAATTTCCTTTCCCTCAATTCTCTGCCGACAGGACCGAAGACTCGGGTTCCTAAGGGTTCACCCTGACGGTCGATGATCACGGCAGCGTTATCGGAAAAGCGGATATAAGATCCGTCTCTGCGCCTCACTTCTTTTCGAGTCCTAACAACAACCGCCCGCACAACTTTACCCTTGGGAATTTTGCTCTCAGGCTCGGCTTCTTTGACAGAGGCCGATATCACATCGCCCAAGCTGGCGGTATCTCCCACGCCTCCTCCGAGTGGGGTGATGCATAAAATCTTCCGGGCTCCCGAGTTGTCGGCTACCTTGAGTATTGTCTCTTGGCGTATCATTCTTTGTTTTCCTCTTCTTCTTTGACCGCATCGCTGGGAGACAGCCCGATAATCTCCAAGACGCGCCATCTCTTTCGCTTGCTGAGAGGTCGTGTCTCGACAATCTTCACCACATCGCCGATCTGGCATTTCTCGTATTCGTCATGTGCGAGAAATGTCTTTCGTCGTTTTACGGTTTTTTTGTAAAGGGGATGCCGGACCTGCCGTTCTATAAGAACCGAGACGGTTTTTTTCATCTTGTTGCCGATTACGACACCCACTTTCGTTGTCTTTTGCCCTTGCGTCTTGTTCATTGACTATTCCATTCCCTCGCTCTGTTCGCGAAGTATAGTTTTAATGCGAGCCAGATCTTTTTTGATGGTCTTGAGCTTCATGGCATTTTCAAGTTGACCCAAAGCATGTTGAAACTTAAGCTTGAAGAGCTGGTCCTTCAATTCCTGCTCTTTGTTGTGCAACTCATCTTCAGATAATTCTCGCAGTTCTCTTGCTTTCATCTCAATTCCTTTGCATCCCGTGTAACAAACCTTGTCCGGATCGGAAGCTTGTTCGAAGCCAATCTCATGGCTTCTTTGGCCAGAGATTCGGAAACACCTTCCAATTCGTACAAAATTTTCCCCGGTTTTATGACATCCACCCAGAATTCCGGATCCCCTTTTCCTTTGCCCATTCTAACTTCGG
>JAFGNQ010000189.1 GCA_016926925.1 Candidatus Aminicenantota bacterium | reverse complement strand
CATATATGCACGGTTTATGAATTCGATGAGGCCGAGGAGAAAACATTCATTTCCATGTCTTATATCGAAGGCAGGAGCTTGAAGAAGAAACTCGAATCAGGCCCGCTGGGGCAAGCTGAAGCTCTTCAAATTGCCATACAGGTAGCAGAGGGTTTGAATGAGGCCCATAAAAAAGGAGTCGTGCACAGGGACATCAAGAGTGCCAACATCATGGTGACGGAGAAAGGTCAGGCCAAGATCATGGATTTCGGTTTGGCCAGGATGACTGGAGGCACCCTGTTAACACAAGAAGGCATGGCCATGGGGACGATTGCCTACATGTCTCCCGAACAGGCGCGCGGCGAAAAGGTCGATCATCGGACGGACATCTGGTCATTCGGCGTCGCTCTTTATGAGATGTTAAGCGGTCAGTTACCCTTCAAAGGGGAGCATGATCAAGCGGTTATCTATTCTGTCCTGAATGAGCGGCCCGAACCGGTCATTAGTTTGCGTCCCGATGTTCCAGAGTCCTTAGATCAGGTTGTACGAAAGGCATTAGAGAAGAATACGGATAAAAGATACCAGCATATGCAGGAATTATTAGAGGATCTGAAGTCGGTATCTGAAGGGATCGTACCGGAAGAGATTAAAGCAAGGCTGAGGAAACAAAAGCTGCTTAAGAAAAAAAAAGGAATACTTTATGCGGGCATCGCAGGCTTCCTTATCATATTGACCGTGACAGTACTCATTCTCTTCACGGGCCGAGCTGAGGCAATGGATTCGATAGCAGTCCTACCCGTAGATAACCTTTCCGGTGATCCAGGTCAGGAATATTTCAGCGATGGGATGACCGATGCTCTGATAAACGAACTGTCAAAAATAAGCTCGCTGCGGGTGATTTCGCGCCAGTCCGTGATGCGCTACAAAAGATCGGAAAAATCCGTATCGGAGATTGCAAAGGAGTTGGGCGTGAAGGTCGTGGTGGAGGCGTCGGTCCTCACCGCCGGCAATAGAGTACAAATGCGGACCCAATTGATCCAAGCTGCTTCCGAGAGGAATCTCTGGGCCCAAAGCTACGAACGTGAAATCAGCGACATCCTGATTCTGCAAAGCGAAATGGCGCAGGCCATCACCCACGAGATCAGGATCAAAATGACTCCGCAGGAAGAAGCGCTCCTGACCAGTGCCCGGCGGGTCGACCCGGAAGCCTACGAGGCCTATCTCAAAGGCCAGTTCCACTGGTACAAACTCACACGGCAGGACCTCGATACCGCGCTCCAGTACTTCGAATTAGCCCGGGAGAAGGATCCCAATTACGCCCTGGCCTACTCGGGTATCGCTTCGGTCTGGATAGGATTTCAACAGCAGGGATTGGTGCCGTCAAGCGAAGCCGGACCAAAAGCCAAAGCGGCTGCCCTGAAAGCCCTGGAGCTGGACGATACCCTGGCCGAGGTTCATGACACCCTGGCCGGAATCAAGGCTTGGACGGATTGGGACTGGGAGGGTGGTGAGACGGAGTATCGCCGGTCGATCGAACTCAACCCCAACTATCCGGATGCACGTGCAAGTTACTCGCATCTCCTGAGCATCATGCGACGGCCGGACGAAGCCATGGCCCAGATCGAACGCGTTATGGATTTGGATCCGCTCAACGTTTTGTTCCGAGATCACTATGCTATGATCTTGATGTACGCACATCGCTACGACGAAGCCGTCAATCTGCTCCGCGAAATTCTTAAAATCTCACCGGACGATTGGGTGGCTCTAGCCGCCCTCAGGACAGCCTTCCACCTAAAAAAGATGTACCCGGAGGCGCTGGAAATCTGGAAGAGGTCCTATGCCGCCAAGGGCGATCATGAAGCCGAAGAGACATTGATGCGCGGCTATCAGGAGGGCGGATACCAGGTTGCTCTGCAGCGGGTGGCGGAGATGATGGAAGTGCGCTCGCACACAACCTTTGTGACACCATGGCAGATCGGAACCCTCTACACCCGGGCGGGGAAGTACGACAAGGCTCTCGATTGGCTGGAAAAGGCTTACGAGGCGCATGATCCCAACATGCCCTATATCAGCGTGGACCCTATATTCGATGACATGCGCAGCGACCTCCGTTTTAAGGATCTCCTGCGCCGGATGAACCTGCCGCTCGGCGACTGATCCCGATCTCCTGAACATCACAATGTATTCTTCTCAAGAGGCGTCATGCAAACGCTCATCTCGTTTTAGAGACAAACAACGGGTTCATCAGATGAGCGAGAATGACCAGGACCACGCACCCGATGACAGTGAACCAGAGATAGGGAATTTCTGTAAAAAAGTGACACGACAAAACGGTCAATTCCGCAATGATTGCGGCCACGAATGTGGCGTGCCCCCCTATTCTTTTAAAGTAGAACGCGATCAAAAAGATGCCGAGAATCGTCCCGTAAAAAAGAGACCCCAAGATGTTCACGGCCTCGATCAGTGAACCGAGGCGGTTCGCAAACAGGGAAAAGCCGATGGCGTACATACCCCAGAAGACAGTCGCTAATTTGGAAGCGATGAGGTAATGCCGGTCGGTTGCTCTTTTCTTGACCATGCGTCTGTAGATATCTATGACCGTTACCGAAGCCAGGGCATTCAATTCCGCCGCTGAGGAGGCCATCGAAGCGGAGAGAATAGCAGCCAAAATGAGCCCAACCACTCCTGCCGGCAGGAAGTTGATGACAAAACTCAAGAAAATATAGTTGATATCGTTCGTGTCGGCGGCCGGATTGGCACTTTTTATAAGTTTGGTCGCCTGGTCCCGGATTCCTAGCTCCTCCGCTTTCGCTTGTCGAAGCACTTGCACAGTCGAGTCTATATCTGAATCTCTCCGGGTCTCGATGGCAGTCAACATTTCTCTTATGCGAGCCTGCTTTTTCTTATGGAGAAGATCGTATTCCGTCTCCAATTTTTTGTAGGCAACCGAAAAGGAACTGTTTTTGACATTGGCGGTTTCGACAGGATTGAAAAACAAAGGCGGAGTCACGAACTGGTAAAAGACAAAGATCATGGCCCCGATGAAAAGAATGGCGAACTGCATGGGCACTTTAAAAACACCATTAGCCAGGAGCCCGATACGGCTCTGTGCTACAGAACGCCCGGTAAGATAGCGCTGCACCTGGGATTGGTCTGTCCCGAAATAGGAAAACGCGAGAAACGCCCCTCCTATGAGACCGGACCAGATATTGTAGCGGTCCTTCCAGTCGAAAACGAGATTGACGACATTCAATTTGCCCAGCTTCCCCGCAACATGGGCCGCATCCATGAAGGAAATGTCGGAGGGAAGCAATCGAAATATCATGAAAAAGGCCGTGCCCATTCCCAGGGTGATAACGAGCATCTGCAGCTTGTGCGTTTTGTTGACGGCATCTGTTCCGCCTGTGGCGGTATACAGAATGACAATCCCCCCGATCAGAAAAATCGTGAGACGGATATCCCATCCGAGCAGGACGGAGATAATCAAGGCGGGGGCGAAAATCGTGAATCCCGCAGCCAGGCCTCGCTGGATCAAGAAGAGTCCGCTCCCTAGGGCACGATTCTTAAGGTCGAAACGCTTCTCCAAAAATTCATAGGCCGTAAAAACCTTTAGTTTATGAAATATAGGCACGGCGGTTACGGAGAGAATAACCATGGCGATAGGCAGGCCGAAATAGAACTGGACAAAGCGCATGCCATCCACATAGGCCTGTCCGGGGGTGGAGAGGAATGTGATGGCGCTTGCTTGCGTGGCCATGATCGAGAGAGTGATCGTGTACCAAGGAGTCGCCCTATTGGCCATGAGATAGCCGTTGATATCCTTTTTGCCCCTGGATCTCCAAATCCCGTAAGCGGCTACGAACAGGAGAAAGAAGCTCATCACGATCCAGTCCAATCTATTCATGTCTCATCCCATTCCTGATTTTAAAAACCGACACTTCTCTTTGGGTGGGCCGAACTTCCAAGACGTGTTTACCGGCACTTTTCAAACGTTCAATATTTCCTCATAAAAGGCTTCGTATTGATGAATAATTTGGTCGGCATCGAAAAATTGTGCGGCTCTTTTTTGCGCTTCTTTCTTGAAAGACTCATGAGTCTCGGGATTGCGCAAAAGAGCGGCAGCCTTTTCCGCCATTGGTCCAACCTCTCCCACGGGAAACAAATAACCGGTATTCCCGTGCGTGATCACCTCCGGTAGTCCACCTGTCTCGGCACCGATCACAGGAACACCGCAGGCCATGGCCTCGAGTGCAGCCAATCCGAAACTCTCCTGTTCGCTGGGTAAAAGAAAAAGATCGGCACAGAAAAGAAGAGGCTCCGTATAATCCTGTGCACCGAGAAAATACACATCTTCGGAAAGTTTCAACTCTTTCACCAACTGCTGGACGAACAGTCGTTCGGGCCCTTCACCCACCAGAATGAGTTTGGATGGAATTTTCTCATGAACGCGAGAAAAAATGCGCACGACATCACCGACCCTCTTGACCGGACGAAAATTGGAGACATGCATCAAAACTTTCTCGCCCTTCGGAGCATAGTCTTCCCTGGTACACACGGTGTTATTTTGAGCCAGACGCTTCGAATCGACAAAATTGTAGATGACACGAATCTCGCGCCGGATATCGAATTCTTCGATCGTGCGTTGCTTCAGATAATTCGAAACCGCCGTGACACCATCGGATTTTTCGATGGTGAATTTGATGACTCTGTGAAAGGATTGATCGGCACCGACCAGGGTGATGTCCGTCCCATGGAGTGTCGTGATCGTTTTTAGCCGTTGAGAATCCAATATTTGCTTGGCCAAATAAGCGCTGGCCGCATGAGGAACAGCGTAGTGTGCATGAATAAGCTCGAGACCGTATTCCTCCGTCAGCTCGACCAGTTTTGTTGCCAGTCCGAGCGCATAGGGAGGGTATTTGAACAAAGGATATGAAGCGACCTGGACTTCATGGACGAAAACGTTCTGATGGAAAGCGCGCAATCGAAACGGAAGCGCATAACTCACGATATGGATTTCATGTCCCTTTTTCGCCAGGCCTATCGCCAACTCAGAAGCCACGACACCACTTCCGCCCTGTGTCGGATAACAGACGATTCCAACTTTCATGCCAGCCACCTTCCTCGATCACTCAAAAGATAGTTGCCATCATGATTATTTTCAAAACGTTTCATTCCTTCACCCGGCATCATGGAATAGTGAACAAATATTCGGGTCCGAAAAACGCAACGGGGTCATCGATTTTCATGGCTTCCCGTACCAGGAAGGGCTCGCCGTATTTGACGCCGATATAGGTTCCGTATTGTTTGTCCCGCGTTTCAATTCTTTCCAAAAAGTCAGGCCGTGCAATGAGAGTTTCGCCATCCCCGGTTTCAGCTTTCTGTCTGTCATAGAATTGAGATTTGTAGGCCAGAATGGATGCCTTCTTCCGGTCATGAAAATCCGAGATGTCGACGACAAAGGATGGTTTGAACTCGAACCGGGTCTGGTAGAAAATGACCTTGAAGGGCCGGAAAGAATCCTGGCCCGTATCCAATTTTTTCAGACCGGCCAGATAGGCCGATTCGCGCACCAAATGAGAAGCACTGGCATGATCCGGATGACGAGAGATCCAATAGGGAGCCAATACGATCCTTGGCTTATGGGCTCGAATTTCCCTGATGATTTTAAGCTTATTCGCCCAGTCCACCTCAACCCGACCATCGGGGATGTCCAGCATTTTGTGCACCGATAACCCCATTATCTCGGCGGCTCTGGCGAACTCCTGGGCACGAATGGCGGCATTTCCCCGGGTGGCCATCTCTCCTTGAGTCAGCGTGATCACTCCGGTTTTGTACCCAAGAGAAGCCAGTTTTATCAACGTGCCGGAACAGGCCAACTCTACATCGTCGGCATGGGCCCCAAAAGCTAAAGCATC
This sequence comes from Candidatus Aminicenantota bacterium, assembly GCA_016926925.1. The sequence continues at coordinate 6,571 of JAFGNQ010000189.1, read as the reverse complement.
TAAATCCACATCGATCTCCTTTTAAAACCGTACACCTTCATGCGTATCCATATGCAATGCGAAATCCTCAAAATGCTCTGACCATCCATGTCCTTCAGATTAGAATCGTATCACCTGGTGATCATAATTGCCGATATCAATTCTTTCATTCAGGTTATCAATCAAGGAATGACCGTATTTTATGAGAAACGGTGTGATGTTGAATACCCGTTCCTGCAATCGATCTTTCGGATAGAGGCTGTTTTTGACTTTATGCAACTGCCGGGTGACAACACTGTTTCTTTTTTTTAAAGCCTGGAGCACTTTGGCTTCCAAAAGCTTCAACTGCCTCTCGGCTTTCCCGAAGGAAGACATGGCCGACTTCTCGAGAGTCGGGTCGAGATCTACTAGGTCTTGCATGAGCATATCGAAGTTTTTTTTCAGATTATCCGCAGCGTTTTGGATGCCTTTAAGGATGGCATCGGGAATCTGTTTCCTGACTGTGTCACTGATTATTCGATCTCCTCTTACCCAGATATCCTGAATCCGCAAACCAAAGCTGTCGCACAGTTTCCCAATTTTTCTCTCCAGAAGAGTGACCGACTTTCGCGGATAAATCACGGGCATCGGCAGTTCAAAACTCGCATAAACTCCTTTCATCTGGGCAAAATAGGCAATCTCCGAAGGCCCGCCGACATAGGCGACGGTAGGCAAAAGTGCGTCTTGATAGAGGGGACGCAGCAGGACATTGGGACTGAATGCATGCGGACTCTGTTCCAGGATATCGAGGAGATCACCCTTTTTATATTCGCGGTACGGCTCTTTGAGGGCAAAACCGCTTCCCTTCACTTGAATGGTCCGTCTCTCCTCCTCTGCAAAAAACAGGTTCAACACATCCTCATGCAGAGGAATTTGCGTATCGTATCCGGCCGTATACAGCCTGTTCGAAGCTTCGAGTGCCGTTCGCGTGGAGGGTGAATCACCGGCAATCTCGCAGTGAAAAACATTTTTTCCCAGATTCTTCAAGCCTTCGTGGGCGGCATCGATGAAGATAAGACCATAAGATTTGAACAGATAAGTCATCCATATCGCAAAAGCATCGGCAAACGACCGGCCCGGCTTATAGGCCTCGCCCAAACGGGCCAGGATGTCCTGTTTGAATTCGGAATCATGAGTCAATTCCTGGAGATGCCGGATGCAATCCCGTATCTCCGGTAACAATAGGATCTTCGATGCCGGCAATTTTCGAAGTGAGGGACCTGCCGGGCAAAGGACTTTTTCAATCTCATTATTTTGAGTCAGCAGATCTACATGATCGATCTCCGCAAAATCGTGATCGTCCGATGCCAGCCAGAATACAGGCACGAAGCATCCGGGACAGCACTGGTTCAAATACTCGGAGAGTTTGATCGCTGTCAGGCTTTTGTAGATCGTGTAAAGCGGGCCTGAAAACAATCCCACCTGTTGTCCGGTGACAACGGCACACCCGTCGTTCCTGGCAAGGGTTTCGATATTGCGGAGCGTCTCGCTCCCACACCCGAAACGTTGATTTTGTTCTCTCAATATCGTGACCAACTCTTCCCGCGGCAATGGTCGTGACATGACTTCCTCTGTCAATCGCTGGAATGCCTTTGGATCTCGAAAGTTTCCGTTGAAGAATTCACCGACTTTTGGGTAGCGATAGACGTAATCCTGGTACAGATGAGATGTACGCGGGAGGTCGTGCAGTGAAGCGAAACCCGTCATTCAAACACCTTGGTGATGAGATAAAAGAGGCCGATGAGCAGGGCCAAATTCAGCAACACAGCCGCATACAACCGGTTCCACGACGACAGGATGGGCGGTTTTTCCCGATCCGTGTCCTTGTTATCAATGCGCTGATCGATCATCGTACTTCCCCGCAGCGATCAAGTTTGCGAAAAGACGGAGCGCTCCGGGCACGCCTGCCGGAAGCTGCCGAAACCAGGAGTAGCTTGTGTAAATGAATACGCCTTTTCCGAAACGAGCGTACAGCAATCCCCCTCTTTTCTCAGATTCATTCGTGTCATGTGAAGAAATTACGGGCTCATACCTCTCATCCCATTGAGAGGCAAAATACAAGCCTCTCTCCTGAGCCCAGCCATCGAAATCTTTTTGCGTGATCTTATTGGGAAAAATCAGCAGAGGATGTGCCGGATTCGGAAACGAGACCGGAGCCGACTCCTCACTCACGCGATCTCTCCCGATGGTGAAGGGATAGGGGCCGATATTCTCAGTTTGCAGATCTCGAGCGACATTGTACTGGACGATCAGGGTTCCACCGCCCTCTACATATTTCAGAAGTTTTTCTTGCAGGTATTTAAGACGTTCCCTGGTGTTGTAGGCTCTGATTCCGGTTATGATGGCATCGAACTGAGAAAGCTCCATTTGTTCCAGCATCTCATCACTCAGATCTTGCACATCATAACCCAGGTTGATCAAGCTGTTTTCCACTTCATCTCCGGCTCCCATGATATAGCCGATCCTGTATCCCACTCTTTCGATGTCTTCCCTAACCACTTTCACCAGGCTCTGCGGAAAATAGGACTGCATTTTAATGTGCGGGTAGGAAATCTCCACTAAAGACCGGTCGATCTTTTCTCCTTCGACCTTCGCTTCCGCAATCAAAACCGCTTCGTTGGCGCTCTTGGGAGGAGTCACCAGAAACGTGACTTGGGTTTCATCGTACTTAGCCGGCAATGAAAATGGAATGAGGGCCGGTGTTATCCGCCACTTTTCAGTCCCTTTAAGCCTGACATTTCCTGATATGTTTGGAGAGTGGCTTTTCACTTTGATTTCAATTTCTGCCGGTTCTTCCGAAGAAAAAACCATGACTTTGCGATCTATCTCGATCGTGACGGCCGGTCTAATCTCCAGGGGACGGTAAAGTTCTCCAGCTACCCTGTCCGTCCATCGAAAGAATATGGGCAAGGAATAGCCCAAAGACTTTCCGTCAGTGCTCAGAGTGATTTTTACGGAAACGGGGGGCGGGATTACGGCGCATCCGATGAAATTCTGTTCTCGGATCGAAAACAAGCCTTTCTTGGGCATATCGGCCAGCCAATAAGGTTGGGAAATGGGACAGTCTTTGGGAATCCGGAACGTGCACTCTTTGGTAACCGGATTATTTTTTTTCAGCAGAGTGTCGGCAATAAATTCCGAAGCCGCTTCCGGAATGCCTATCTTGTCGAGCTGAAAGGGAAAATCAGAGCGGTTGATAATCGTTGTTTTTACACGGACCTCATCACCAGGAGCAGCAGCGAAATCATCGGAGACAGCCTCCATCCACAGACCGGCACAGGACTGAACGATCCGAAGCACTTCCTCTCTCTTAATTTCCGGCCAAAAAAGCTCATCGAGCACACCCATCTCGGAATAAACCTTGAGAAGTCCGGGTATCGATCTTGAGGGATGCTGCGGATCGAACGATGTGATTATCCCGGCCAACATCCGGCGTACATTTGCACTGCCTGTAACCCTGTCCCACGACGTATCGATTCCATCGAAGAGATCCGTTTCCGCCGGGACTCCTGCTATATGTTCGAAGTATTCGTACTGCGGGCCGCGTCGCGCCGCTACTCCGAAACCCTGGCTTTTGTGCTTGGATCTGCTTTCGGCTGCGATTTCCGAATACGATCGCCCTAAGAGCGTCTCATACTCCCCTGTATCGATCTTGGGCTTTTTTTTTATCTCCTCAGGTCCGGGCCGCCAGCTGTTCCAGCACAACCTTTTCGCCTGCCAGGTTTTTACGTATTTCAATTGGTTTGGAAACTTGTGGGGATCTGCGGCAGCGCTGAATGCCTCTTCGGCAAGTACTGCCGAAGCGATGTGGTGACCGTGACCGCTGATTGAGTCCGGAGGAAAGCGGGTGACGATCACATCGGGCCGGAATTTGCGTATCACCCAGACAACATCGGCCAGAACGTCTTCTTTTTCCCAGAAATCGAAGGTCTCTTCGGGAGTCTTGGAGTAGCCGAAATCAACGGCACGGGTAAAAAACTGCTCGGCACCATCGATTTGGCGTGCCGCCAGGAGCTCCTGAGTCCGGATGATCCCGATTTCGGCTCCCTTTTCCGGACCGATAAGGTTTTGGCCGCCGCTGCCGCGCGTGAGCGATAGATAGGCAGCTCTGTATTTTCGTCCCTTCGAAAAATAGGTCAAAAGCGCGGTATTCTCGTCATCGGGATGAGCGGCAAGATAAAGTACACTGCCGAGCACATCGAGCTTCTGGAGTGCAATCTGAAGTTCGCCGGATCTCAGAATGCCATCCGGATTGGAGGCTGCTTTGGCACAAGGAAAAATTGCCAGCAAAAAAACAACTGCCGCAATTTTTTTCATATGCGTCACCATTTGTGTATTAAGATCCAACCGATCAGTATGGAAGGTGTCCCACTATTCTTTCCAAGTCAGACAATTCTTTCGGGTAGCCGTATTCTCGTGCTGCCTCTTTAAAGATTCAACGATTCTGTTTACAAAAGCCCTCAATTCCGTATGCGTTCAGAGCAACGTCCGGGTGAAATATCCGCTTATTGGGCCACCTCGATCTTAAACGGAACTTTCAGTTTTTCCCAGAGCAGGAAGGCCATTGCGGACGTTCCCGCCAGATCATCAAAACCGAAGACCAGCCATTCTTGAAAAGGGGCTTCAACGGGCTTCACTGTGATACGGAGCACATCCTCCTCCTGGTTATAGGCGAAGCTTCCCCAAGCGGAATTGTTTTTACTGAAGATCACGACCCATTCTTTCTCCCCGGGGATCATGTGTATGCCGTATTTGCCCGCAGGCAGCTTGTTTCCTTCGACAATAACATCCTTAGAGAATTCCATCGTCGTATTCTCGTTGGCTCCCGCCCGCCAGGGATAAGGCTTTTCATTGGAATACTTGTTTCCCGGAGCCAGTCCATAGGGAACCAGTTCGCCCCATATTTTTCTGCCCTTTACTCCAGGCCTGCTGTAATCGATGGTGACATCGGTGTCAATTCCCAGTCTTTGGGTGACACCGGCTTTCAGGCTTTTCTGGACTTCGTTTTTTTGGGCCAAACCGGATGAAGGAAAAACCATGAAAACGAAAACCATCAATGTGAGGATCGCGAAGCTTATACGTTTCATTTCAACCTCCTTTATCGATAATATCCCTATAAATTAGATGTCATTACTATAGTCTATTTCCGGATCTTTTTAAATAGTTTTCTGTCGAATCGATCCGGAAATGTCGAAGGACCTAAACACAAGATGGAAACGTGCACCGCATCCTAAGGAAAACACGATAGAAAGCTCCCACATTCAGTAAGACAGCATAAAGAAAAGAGAAAGGCTACAGCTTGTAACAAAATAATCCGAGAATGAGGGCGGTGGAACTCAGCCGAAAAATCCGGAACGGTACTCAGGAGGCTTTATCCCGTTGAGTCTCAGATAGACAACCAGCTGTCCGCGATGGTGCGTGAGATGATCGATGCTGAATAAGGCGACCTTCCACTTGATGAGCTTGTTCTTACCCACGCTCACTTCTTCGTTGGCAACCGCATCCGTCAATCCGTTGAAAAATTCATCCCCGTACGCGAAGGATTCTTCCACAATCCTGACGACATCTTCCTTGGTCTTGCCCTCCGATTTGAATTCTTCCTCAGGTTTCGGAGGTTTCTCGCCTCTTAAGGTAGCAAAAAACCAGTAATTGGAACCGGCGAGGTGCAGCAACTGATCAGCGTATGAGAAGACCTCCGGAGTAGGCTTGAAACCGTACTTGTCTCCGGGCATAGACTGGGCGAATTCCAAGGTGTACTCTTTGGCTTTAATCCAGACGTTTTTCAGAGTGGAAACCATGGATGATGAGCCTCCTGCGAAGAGACGCGAGGCGGATGCGAGGGTCAAGCTTCCGACTCCGACGGCGGCGGTCCCGACAAAACGACGGCGAGAGATTCTCGATTTCCCCATAGTAAATTCCTCCTAAATTGAAGTTGTCCGGTCGAATCTCAAGGATTCTGCACAAAATATTTCGACTCTTTAAAATCCGGTTAAACTAATTTGGCAATACGTAAAAACATTTTAATCGCGAAAATCTATAAATTCAATCACGGTACTTCGATTCATGTCCTTTTTCTTTTCTACTCGATAAGAAGAGATACGAGAAAATGCGCAAGTATTGTGCCAATCCGGGCATGGCCAATTCAGTCAAATTCGAGCAAGAAGTGCTTCTGCTTTGTCAAGCGTCTTTACATTATTCTCTAAGGGTTGCTCCATTTATTTAAAAGCTTCCGATACATCTTCATCGCAAGGGCCTTTGATCGACAGCCTTCTCAGGATAAAAATCCACTTGGGTGGCTCGGCAATAGGGGGCGTGGGATCGGTCCAAACACGAATTTTGAGTGTTATGTCCCGGCTTCCAATTGCAGGCATCTTCAAGATGCTGTATCCCCACAAGCCGCCGGTTTCCCCGTGATAGTCGTATCCTACAAAGGACCACCCTTCCTTCAACTGCTTCCCGGTAAAAATCTCCCACTCGCACTTGCTTCCGATTCTTGGCCTGACCAATTTATGAGAAACGAATTTGATGTCAGTCGCATCCGGGAAAATTTGAT
>JAFGNQ010000188.1 GCA_016926925.1 Candidatus Aminicenantota bacterium | reverse complement strand
TTCAACTAATGGATTTTATAAATAAAAAAATTAGGGTGAGGTCAGGACAAGTGAAGGTCGATCAGACTGCCTGGAACGGCGCTGACCTCCTCGGATAGAGGATAAGGATGAGGAGTCCGGCAGGCGAGGAGGCCTTTTTCAAAGAAATCCCCGCCGTAGAACTTTTTGAAGGCTAGAATGCCTTTGAGGTTTGCCTTGTCCGGGCTTTCTGAGAATTTGGCTTCGACAGCGACAAACCTTCCGCCCCGTTCGACAAGCAGGTCGACTTCCGCTCCGTGTATCGTGCGCCAGAACCAGAGGGGAACCCTTCTGGCCGACGATTGATAATGCTTCACCACCTGCATGACGACATGCGTTTCCCAAATCGCGCCGACAACGGGGTGCCGGCTCACCGCCTCCCACGTGTCGAAACCCATAAGAAAAAGCGCCAGGCCGGTATCGCAGAAGTAGATTTTCGGTGATTTGATCAATCGTTTTCCAAGATTGCGATGATAGGGCTCCAGTAGAAATATCTGGCCTGAGGCCTGGAGGACGGAAATCCATTGTCTGGCCGTGTTCGGCGAGATGCCCACGTCTCTTGCCAGTTCGGAGTAGGAGAGAATCTGAGAGGTCCTTGCCGCCGCTGCCCGGAGAAAACGATCGAAATCCCTCAGGCTTCCGACATTGAGAATATTCCTGACGTCCCTTTCCAGGTAGGTGCTCAAATACGAGGCATACCAGAGCCGAGGATCGATGTCGGGTCTCTCATAGAGTTCCGGAAAGCCGCCTTTCAAAAGGTAGGCATTTTCATCGTAGCGGTCGAAGGCCTGCTTGACCTCAGCTGCAGAAAGGTTCAGCATGTTAAGGATCCCGCAGCGGCCCGCCAGGCTTTCGGAAACGCCCTGCATGAGGGAAAAATTTTGAGAGCCTGTCAGGATAAAACGGCCCGGTCTCTTATTTTCGTCGATTTTCACTTTAAGATGTCTCGGAAGCGATGGAGCGTACTGGATTTCATCGATGATCAGCGGCTCTTTACGGCTGTTCAGGAAGGAATTCGGGCTTTTCTCGGCCTGCTCTGCAAGGGAGGGCAGATCCAGCGAAACGTATTCCAGGTCTGGGAAAATCCTTCGGACCAGAGAGGTTTTGCCGACCTGCCGCGGACCGGTTACGACCACGGATGGAAACTGGCTGAAAAGCGTGGAAAGCGTAGGTTCGCAACTTCTTTTTATCCACATGCGGATATTATGCAGTGATACTGCAAAAAAGTCAATTCTTTTATAATATTATGAAAATGATTAGCCCATCGGACGGAAGAGGTTTTTTGGTGAGAAAGAGCTGGCCAGGAACCTAAGTGAGATTTCAGACAAGAAAGCCGTACTTCTATAAATAAGAATTGATTGATGAAGTCTATCTTTTAGCTCAGCGGGTGCAGACGTAGGCGATGTGCGGGTACCAGTACCCCTTGTCCATAGCGACCGTTTTTACTTCGAAACCCAGGGCTGTGAGCAGGGACTGAAAATCGGAGCTGCTCCTGAAGAAGAAACGCTCTCCGAGCGTGAAGCCGATGATTTTGACGGCCAGCGTTTCCTGGATGTTGTTCCAGACGTACTTCCACCGCGGCCGCATGTCCATTTCCTTGATGACGAGCGTCCCCCCGGGAGAAAGGGCCCGGGCGCATTTCCTGAGGATGACTTCCTGTTTTTCGTAGGGAATGAGATACAGCACATCCACCAGGCTGAAGACATCAGCTTCGGGATAATCGACCTCGACCACATTCCCCGGCTGATAGTCGATAGGGGCTGCCCCGCTTTTTGTCTGATCGGCGATGGCCAGTTTCTTTAAGTCCAGATCGATACCGATGATCTGCCTTTCCTCCGAACCCAGGCTCAGGATGTTGGGGAAAAGCCCGTTGCCGCAGCCCAGGTCGACGATCCTTCCCTGCCGGGGGAAGAGTGTCTCCAGCCGGATGAGCGGGCAGATTTTCAGTTTGATTCTCAGGTAGGTTCTGGTGGCGATACCGGATTCCCCATAGCGAACAAAAAGGTCTTTTTTATCTATCATGCTGCGCTGCATCCCTGCCTGTGAATTTTCCCCATTGTGAGCATCTGCATGGCCGTAATACCGGGAGATCCGGACAGAAAAGACGAATCCTCCGCTGGTACCCGGTGCTTCCCCTCGTGTTTTGTTCCTTTTGCGAGTCCATGAATAGGCTTCCCTTGTAAAGATATTACTTCATGTAATGGTCGTACCAAAATTGGAATATGATCAAAGGCCAAAGCAACTGCCTGTGGTTGTGTGCACCTTGAACATGTTCTTTCAGCAGCCTGTCGATGTAGGTGTGATCGAAAAAGCCATGGCTCATGTTAGCCGGGGATAGGACATCGGTGACGAAATCTTTGAGCTCGTGTCTGATCCAGGATCCCAGAGGGATATCGAATCCGATTTTCTTCCGCGTGAGGATTTCCCGGGGGAGGATTTTGGCCATGCTTTTCTTCAGAATGTATTTGGTCTGCATCCCTTTAAGCTTCAGGGAGCCGGGTATGGATGTGGCGAAATTGACGAATGTGTGATCGAGAAAGGGAACCCGGATCTCCAGCGAATTAGCCATGCTCATTCTATCAGATTTCACCAGCAGATCATCCTGGAGGTAGAGCTTTAAATCCAGATAGCCGATCCTGTCCACCATCTCTTCCGCCTTCGTGTTGCCGAGGTGCGTGGTGATAGGTGCGAACACGTCTTCTGCGATCTTTTCTTGGAGACCGGCCGCGAACAGTCCCTCTTTATCGGCCGGATTGTAGGCGCCCCACCAGATGGAATTCGAAATTTCCGGAGGATAATCTATTCCCGATATGAATTTTTTGGCTTTGAACTCGAAACTCAACCTCTTTTTCGAGGCAGGCAGGAGAGGGACGATTTTCTTGACGAGGCCGTTGCGGATAAGTGAGGGAACTTTTCTGTAGAGCCGGGCTACCTGGTAGGCCTTGTAGGTGTCGTAGCCCGCGAAGAGCTCATCTCCGCCCTCGCCGGCAAGGGCGACGGTGACATGTTCCCGGGCCAGTTTGGAAATGATGTAGGTGGGGATGATGGAGGCGTCGGCCAGAGGCTCGTCCAGATATTCGATGAGGGTCGGAACCAGGTCCTTGACCAGGTTCGACTCCACTACGAATTCCCGGTGGTCCGTGCCGAAGCGCTCGGCCACGATTTTGGCGTAGCTAAGCTCGTTGAAGCTCTCTTCCTTGAAGCCGATGGCAAAGGTCTTGATCTGCGAATCCGTCACTTCGCTCATCAGGGCCGTGATCGAGCTCGAATCCATGCCTCCGCTGAGGAAAACGCCCAGGGGGACATCACTGATCAGCCGCCTTTTAACAGACTCCCTCAGAAGGCGATAAATTTCCTCCATGTAAGCGTCTTCCGTGAGCCGGGATTTCTCGGCGGCCGTGTGGCGGATATCCCAGTAGCGTTTGATCCGGACGCCGTCGTTGTCGGCGATGATCATATGGCCGGGAAGAAGCTTCCGGATCCCCTTGAAAATCGTGGCCGGCGCCGGAATATACTCGAAGGTAAAAAAACGAGACATCGACTCCAAGTCCAGTTCTCTTGAGTAGTCCGTCTTCAGAATGGATTTGATTTCCGAGGAGAATACGAGTGCACCGGCCATGCTGTAATAGTGGAGGGGTTTGATACCGAGCCGGTCCCTTGCCAGGATCAGGGTTCCTTTTTTCTGATCCCAGACGGCGATGGCGAACATCCCATTCAGTCGGTGGACGAAATCTTCACCTTCCTCCTCGTAAAGATGAACGATGACTTCCGTATCCGATTTGGTGGCGAAAGTATGCCCTTTCCGGATGAGCTCTTTTCTCAAGTCCGGATGGTTGTAGATCTCGCCGTTGAAAACCACCCAGACGGTGCGGTTTTCGTTGGTCAAGGGCTGATGCCCGGTGGCCAGGTCGATGATACTCAGCCTCCGCATGCCCAGGGCGATTTTCGTATCGAAGTAGTAGCCCTCGTCATCCGGTCCCCGGTGAACCATGACCGAACACATTCGTTTCGTGGTCTCCTGCGCCTCGGGTCCCAGGCCTTTTCCGGAGAACATACCGCATATGCCGCACATTGGGTTTCCTAGTGTGACTAATGTAGCCGAACGCCTACCAAATATCAATGCCTGGGTCGTTCACGAGCCGATCTTGTCACAAAACCTTCGTTGTCACCCCTTCGGCGTAGTTGACTACAACCTCAGGGGCAACTGCCTTGGCTTTGCACCAACCTCGACCCGTGAACGACCCAGGGGCCTGGGCTGTTCATAAAAACCACTGATAGTCTTTTTAAAAAACATTGATATTTTATTATCAGTGGTTTTCACCTTACAGGTGAGCCGATCTTGTCACAAAGCCTTCGTTGCAGCCTGTTTGCGGTCCAAAAATCTGTGACACGTTACCGATTTAACTAAATCGGTACATGTCCCAAGATATTTTATTCGGTGGAGTTGACATCGAATATGGATCGGGCGAGCTCTACCTGTTTAAATGATCCCTAATACTATCACGGATGCGGAAATGCAAACGAGGAGCGAAAAGGGATGTGTAAGAAGAAGGCTGCTGTGGTATAATTTGAGGAAAATTTTTTCCTGTTGGAATAGGATGCCCGAAAAAAAGAAAGTCATTCTACTGAATCCGCCCGGAGACAAGCTCTACATTCGGGACTACTACTGCAGCTTCTCGTCCAAGGCGGACTATTACTGGCCGCCGCAGGATCTCATCTATCTGAGCGGTATTTTAGACAGGGACTTTTCCGTCACTGTCGTGGATGCCATCATCAACCGGATTTCCGAAAATGACGTCCTCGACTTCGTGGCCAGCTCCGGGGCCGAGGCCTTAATTTTCACGACGGGCACGGCCACCATGAAGTCCGACCTGCAGCTGATGAAGAGGATCAAAGAGCGGCAGGACATCCGGATCGTGGCCAGCGCCGGCATTCTGAAGTTCATCGGCCCGGAGTTCATGGAGAAATACCCAGCCGTCGATGCCTTGCTGACGGATTTCAGTGAAGAAAACATCGTTTCTTACCTGAAAGGGGGAGATGATGACCCGCTGCGGGGGCTTGTCTTCCGGCGAAACGGGCAATTGATTTCCAGTCAAGAAAAAGCTCCGTTGAGTTTTCATGTTCCCCTTCCCAGACACGACCTCTTCGATTTTCGCAAGTACCGCATCCCGATCGCCAGGAGGTTCCCCTTTACGGTGGTGATTACCTCTTTAGGCTGTCCCTACAGCTGCGGATTCTGCACGGCCGGCGCCTTCGGCTATAGGGCACGGGATGTGGACGGGGTAATGGCCGAGCTGGAACTGCTTTCGCGGCTCGGCGTCAAGGAAATCCTCTTCCAGGATCCCACGTTCACTATCAACACCAAGCGCGTGGTTGAAATCTGTCGGAAGATTCTAGAAGGCAACTTGAATTTTACGTGGAGCTGCAACGCGGATATCAAAGCGCTCAACGAGGAAAAGATCAAGCACATGAGGAAGGCGGGCTGTCACACGGTTTCTCTCGGTATCGAGAGCGGAAGCGATGAAATCCTGAAAAAATATTCAAAAGCGATCACCACTCAAGAAATCAAAGACACCGTCCGTATGCTGAACACATACAAAATCCGGGTCTTGGGATATTTCATTATCGGGCTGCCTGGGGATGACCATGAGTCCATTCGCGAGACGATCGATCTGGCCAAGCAGCTTGATCTCGACTTCGCCTCCTTTGCCATTGCCACGCCCGACATCGGAACGCCTCTTCGCCGGGAAGCTCTGAAGATGGGCTGGCTCAGCTCGGATGAGGATTTTTTCGACAGCACGGATTTCCCCGTCATAGAAACGGACAAACTCAGCAAAGAAGATGTTTGGCGGCTTCGCAGTCAGGCAGTCAGGGGGTTCTATTTGAGGCCTTCCTACCTGTTTAAGAAAATCCGCCAGATCCGAAGCTTCAGGGACCTGAAATTGGCTGCTTCCAATGCACTGTCCCTCTTTCGAAAATCATGAAAAGCGTAATCGTCAATGCCGATGACTTCGGATTGATTCAAAGCGTGAACGAAGGTGTCCTTCTGGCCCATAGAGAGGGAATTCTGACCAACGCCAGTCTGATGGCCAACACACCCGGCTTCGATCAGGCCGTAGAACTGGCCGGGCAGAACAAAAGCCTCGGCGTCGGCGTGCATCTGAATATCTTAAGAGGGAACCCGCTCTCTGCAGCGGGCGAACTCGGGAGTTTGGTATCCGAAGACGGAAGATTCCGGCCGGATCTTGTTCGATTGTATTGGCGGCTCATACGGAGAAAAATTGAACTGGACGAAGTCGAAAAAGAAATGAGGCTCCAAATAGAAAAGGTCTTGAATGCGGGCATAGCGCCGAGCCACCTCGACAGCGAAAAGCACGTCCATATGTTGAAACCCATTCTCAAGATTGTGATGCGCCTGGCAAAGGAATACCGGATTCCTAAAATCCGTTTTGTCCGGGAATTTTGCTTTTCGGCCAGGCTCACCCAAATGGGCAAATCGGCTTTCATTTCCTTCTCCAGTGCCTCCATGAAAAAGAGGATGGCCGATGAAGGCATCAAGTTCCCCGACCACTTCCGAGGAATCTGCGACACCGGCTGCATGACGCCGCAAAGACTCGAAAAAACATTGCTCCATCTGAAGGAAGGAGTTACGGAAATTATGGTTCATCCTGGATTTCTAAGGGAAGACATGATAGAGTTAGAGAAAACCGTCGGAGCCTACACCATAAACAGGTTCAGAGAACAAGAGATGAGAGCAGTGATGAATAAACGACTGAAGGATGTTGTCTCCGATCGCGGAATTCGGTTGATCAATTATCATCAGTTTTAGATCATGGACAAAGAGAATAGACCCAGGATTTCGATCGTCATTCCCTTTTATAACGAAGAGGACAGCATCGGCGATCTCTACACAAAATTGACCCGGGTGCTGCGTGAGCAGCGGCTGTCTTATGAAATGATTTTCGTAGACGACGGGAGTAATGACGGCACCAAGGCCATCTTGAGCGAGCTTTTTGCCAGAGACGAAGCGGTAAAGGTTATCACGCTACGAAAAAATTTCGGGCAGACGGCCGCCCTGCAAGCCGGTTTCGACAACGCCCGGGGCGAAATCATCATTTCCATGGACGGAGATTTGCAGCATGATCCGGAGGACATCCCAAAATTCCTGGAAAAGATCGGCGAGGGGTTCGATATCGTGAGCGGATGGCGCAAAGAGAGAAAGGACCATTTTTTGCTGCGGCGGTTTCCCTCCTGGGTGGCTAACAGGATCATGCGCTTTCTCTCGGGAGTGAAGATTCACGACTTCGGCACGACCTTCAAAGCATACAAGAGGGATGCCTTGCATGGCCTGCGTCTCTACGGGGAACTGCACCGGTTTATCCCAGCCCTCATCAGCCGCACGGGCGTCTCCATAACCGAGATCCCGATCAAGAACATCGTCCGGCAGAAGGGGAAATCCAAGTACGGGTTGTCCCGGGTCAGGCGTGTCCTCTTCGACCTGATGACGGTCAAGTTCATCATCAGCTTTATTGACAGGCCTCTTCAGTTTTTCGGCCTGATCGGACTCGTGCTCGGAGGCCTCGGTTTCGGGCTCGCTCTCGTTTTGACCTTGGGTTTCTACGTCTTCGGATGGGCTATAAGAGACAACCTCGGGAATTTGATTCTGGCCGTCTTTCTGATGATCCTCGGGCTCCAGTTCGTCATGACGGGACTTCTGGCGGAAATCATATCGCGCGTCTATTTTAAAACTCATGACATGCGCATTTATTCGGTCGGGGACATCCAATCCCACTCGGGTGCGAGTGAAGAAACCGGAGACTGAATTCGAGGAAGAGGAGGTCTGTTGAACAGGCAGTGGCTGAAAAAGGTTCAACAGAAATCCGACCTCTTGAGCTGGGTGGGAGTCGTTCTTTTTTCCCTCTTCATCGCGTTTCTTCTTGTTCAGTCTTTAGACGCGCTTTCCCTCTGGATGGATGAGGGTTTTTATTATCTGGCTGCTCAAAAAATCTCAGAGTTCGGATACCCCCTCTTTCCTTCCGGGCACATTTACTGGAAAGCGATCGTTTACGCCTATGTGTCGGCTCTCTTTTCCTTCATTTTCGGATTTACGGTCTTTAACCTCAGGCTCATCAGCGTGCTGGCCACGCTCGGCCTCATTCCCGTCGTCTATCTCACCGGGAAGCGATTTTTCGGCCGGTTCGTGGGCCTGGCTTCTGTCGTGGTTTTTGCACTGAGCATATGGGTGGCCGAGTACTCCAGAACAGTCATCTATTTTGCCCCGCTCCAACTGGTCAGCCTGCTGGGAGTCTACCTCTTTTACAGAGGTTTCTTCGAAGGGAGCAAAAGGAGCAAGGTCGGAGCGACGGCCGTTTTCGTCATAGCTCCTCTGATTCATCAGTTGGGGATGGGAGTATGGTTTTGTTTCCCGGCCTATTTCCTTGTCAGAGGCGCAAAAAGGTTCTTCAAGAAGGACATCTTGATGAGCTTGGGTGTGACCACTTTGTTTTATGCGGCCGTTCAGATTCACGAGTTCTTTTTCTGGAAAGTAGGCTATGTCTATGCCAAAACGGATTTGAGCCTCCGCGGGATGTGGAACTACTTTTTCGGCGGCTTTTCATTAAGCTATTTTTGGGAATTTTACCGGAGTTTCCCCCTGATGAGTCTCATCATCTTCGCCGGCATTTTCCTTCTTTTGGGAGCCTGGCTCTTGGAAGGAACAGGGAAGAAAGCCTCTGAAAATGCCTTTTACATAAAAGGCGTTTTTTTGAGCCTCTGCCTTGTGTTTCCCCTGGTTTTCTTGGGATTCTTCAGAACCCACGTCCAGCCGCGCTACCTTTATCAGCTTTATCCGCTTTTTGTTCTTCTCTTTGTCGCGGGTCTCTTTAAGATCTGTCAGGTTCTGGTCGAGTTGTTGAGCATCGCCTTTTCCATCCAGAAGAAGAGCTACAAATCTGTCGTTTCCGGCGTGCTTTGTGTCTGCCTCCTGTTCGTTTGTACGGAGGGGGCGGGAGTGGATGCCGTCAAAAAAATCGTAAAGCGTCAGTACAAGGACCCGATCCGGACGGATATCATCAACCGGTCGGGAAGATATGAACACTATGACCACAGAGGAGCGGGCGAATATGTCCGGCATTTTTTGGGTGATGACGATCTGGTCGTGGCCATCCACGTGGTCTTTCAGTACATCTATGCCGGCCGGGTGGATTACTGGCTCTGGTCGGGCGGTCCCGGCACCTGGGATGCCTGGGAGGAGACTCCCGAAGGTTGGAAAGATTTTTACATAGGGGCCCGCTGGATCAACACCCTTTCCGACTTGCAGAGGCTGTTGGAGACGAACAGTGAGAGGAGAGTCTGGATCATCGGATCCCCCTCGCTCTTTCGAACCGACCACATAAAAAAAGAGATCGCCGATTTTATCAGGTTTGATAAGGACAAGCGCGTGTTCGTGGGAAAAGACGGAATGTCCGAAGTCTACTTGTGGCACGATAAAGACGACCGGCTCACCGGCGGCCATCATACTCTGGAGGGAGAATGGCTGCCCGTGCTCTTTGGCCGGATTGCCTATGGGGAGGGCGCGTCTAAAGGGTCTGCCCTCTATGTCGATAAGGTGAAGGATGGACGCAGATTAGCCGCTTATGAAACGGAAGGTGCCTACCTGCCGGGAAGATACAGGTTTTCCCTCCGAATGCAGGCCGATGCTTTCGGCTCCCGGGATCAGCTGCTCGGCCTGGCTGTCGTCAAGGACAACGGAAGTGCACAAGAGGCCGTCCATATCATATCCGGCGACATGCTTGAAGCGCAGGACCGCTACCAGGATTTCGGTTTCACCTTTTATCACCCCAATGAAGGACCGGTTCACCTGAAATTCCTCTTCACGGGAAAGGGCAATGTCTGGCTGGATTGTGTCGACATCCTTCCGGTTAAGCCGGAGAAAGAGAGACCCGAGAGTCCGGAAGGAAACGTTACCAGTGAAGGGAGGTAGGTGATACAGGGAAATAAATGGAATCAAGTCCTGTTGGCGATTTCTAAGGTGAAAGCCTGAGAGAGGAGGTGCACATGGAAGAGGACTATCGCGGGAGCGTCCAGAAAGAGCTCATCGCCGAAAAACGGTCCTTCTACGCGAAATACACAGCTCTCGTTCTTGGGAAAAAAGGCCTGTTTTCTTTCTTGAAATATGAGCTTGTCGTGCTGCTCTTCTCGGGAATTCCCGGAGCACTGGGTCTTTTCCTGCGAAAAATCTTTTATCCCGTTCTCTTCAAAAAAGTCGGCAAGGGAGTCGTCTTCGGAAGGCACATGACGCTCCGACACCCTAAGAAGATCGTGGTCGGTGACAACACCGTTATCGACGACAACGTCGTTCTGGATGCCAAAGGGGAAGAGAATGAAGGCATCCGCATCGGTGCCAATGCCTACATCGGCCGGAACACGGTCATGAGCTGTAAAGAAGGGTCTATTTTCCTGGATGACTACTGCAACATCTCGGCCAACTGCCTCCTACTCTCGGAGACCGAAATTCGGATGGGGAAATACTGCTTCCTGGCCGGCCAGTGCTATCTGGTGGCCGGAGGTAACCACAGCTTTGAGAAGCTTTCGGTTCCGATCATGTTCCAGCCTTCTTATTCCAAGGGAGGGATAAATATCGGTGAGGACGTATGGCTCGGTGCCGGCGTTATCGTTCTGGACGGGGCCGCTATCGGCAAAGGCACGATTGTCGGCGCCGGATCTGTTGTGACGCACTCTCTCCCCGAATACAGCATCGCCGTCGGCACCCCTGCCAAAAAGACCAAAGACCGCAAAGCCATTGTCTGACTTTCTCAATTAGCTTTTATACTTTTCCATTTTGTTTCGCTTATGCATCAATATTTATATTCTGAACTGTAGCGAAAAACCTGCTCCCAAAATGGAAGAGAAGAGTTTTTATTTTATGGCAATTTTCGTCAAGGTCACGGGCGAACGGTTGCTCTCGAACCAGATAAGGCCTTCGGCGACCATGTCGAATTTCAGATAGTAAACGCCGGCTTTCTCGATGGCCGGAATCGTGATGTCCATTTTGAATCTCTCCCCCCTGCGGATGTCCTGAGGAAGAAACTCGCGGGCAAAGTCCCTGTCAAGGATACGCTTTTTTTCGTCGTGCAGTTGTGCACCTAGCCGGATGGAATGGATGAAACCGGGAACGGCCTTGCGCCAGTTATGGGTACCCGTGTTTTTTATTTTTAACCTCAGCGTGAACGGATGCCCCTTTTTGTATGTCTTTCTATTGCCGGAGACATGGATTTTCGCCAGATAGCGCTTGTTAGGGATGGCGCTGGCGATGGAGCTTGTGTCCCAGATTTCATGGTAGATCTCTTTCCAGGCCGGCGTGCCTATCTGGTATTTCTCCGACTTGGCCTCTTCGGGATGGTCGGTGATCTCCCATACGAGCTTGTCCACGCCGATCTTCCGGGCTATCTTTCGGGTCCTGTTCATTTTTTCTTCGGAGTCGTTCCATTGGAAAAGGATGTAGCGCCAGTTGACCAGGGGGTATTCTTTTCCCCACCGGTTGCGCTCGGCCAGGAGCTGCTTCATGTTGCGCATCACGCGTTCGAAATTCCCCTTTTGCCTGTATTTTACATACGTCCCTTGGTCCGGGCCATCTACGGAAAAGGTGATTTCATCCATGCCGATATCGACCAGCCGCCTGATCTTCTCTTCATTCAGCAGGAGCCCGTTCGTGCTGGTGTAGCAGTAGATGTGGGGATACCGGGATTTGACATATTCCAGCATGTCCACAGCTTTTGGATGAACAAACGGTTCTCCGTAATTGAAAAAGTCGAGCCGCTGCAATTTTTCTCCGACCTGGCCGATGATACGGGTGAATTCATTGTAGGGCATCATGCGCCGGGACCTAGTTCCGACAATCCCTGATTCCTGATTACAGACCGACTTGAAGCAATTCAAGTTGCACCCAACCGAGGTCTCGATGAACAATCGCGGCAGGATATCTACATGTTCGGTCCGCTGGGGGATTTCCGCTCCCTCCTGGATATAAGTTTTAAGTCCGCAGGGATCGCAAAAGGCGGCATAACCTTGATTCAGGCTATGCCTCAGGGATTTGATCTGATCGCTGTTCCAGATTTCATAGAGCGGCTTTGTTCCGGCATCGCCCAAAGGCCGCTCCCCGTAAGGGTCGGCGCAGCCGCAGACGACTTTTCCGTCTGAAAGCACGACCAGTGTTTCATAAGGCCAGTGACATGTGAACTTCACCTTAATCATTCGACATCGGTCTCAGATGAGGCCCTGCGCCTTTTCGTGTTCTCTTCCAGCTCATGGATGACGACCGAGCAGGCCATATTCCCGATGACGTTGACGCTGGTACGGGTCATGTCCAACAAACGCTCGACGCCGAATATCAGGGCGATCCCCTCGAGGGGGATGCCCAGCTGCTTCAAGACGATGGCCAGGGCGATGATCCCGGCCATCGGAACCCCGGCAGCGCCGATGGACGAAAGCAGAGCCATAAGCACGATGATCACCTGGCCGGTGAGGCCGAGTCCGATCCCGTATATCTGGGCGATAAAGACGGCCGAAACACCTTGGTAGAGGGCGGTTCCGTCCATATTGATCGTAGACCCCAGGGGGATTACGAAACTGGAGTACTCTCGAGATACTCCCATGTGCTCCACGCTTTCCATGGCGACGGGAAGTGTAGCCATAGAGCTGGATGTGCTGAAAGCGATGATGATGGCCTCCTTGGCGCCCCTGAAGAAATTTAAAGGATTCATCCGGCCGAGCAGGCTGACGGCGAGGCTGTTGAACGTAACGGCGTAAAAAGTGAGCCCGCAGATTACCGCCAGGCAATACTTCAGCAGCGTGAGCAGTATATCGGTCCCGAACCGGCCGACGACAACCGCGCTGAGAGCCAGAACTCCGTAGGGCGCCAGCTTCATCACGACATGGACCATTTGGATGAAGATATCGTTCAGAGCATCGAGGATTTTTATCAACATTGCGGATTTATCCGCCGGGATCATTGTCAGGACAATCCCGAAGAGCAGCGCCATGAAGATGATCTGGAGCATGTTGCCTTCGACGAATGCTGCCACCGGATTCGTGGGAACGATGTTGATCAGAATTTCGAGGACCGAGGGTTTTTCTTCGAGGCGCTGTATTCCAGCTTGGGCTTTGGCTTCGTAATCCTTGAGGAGTTTTGCTTTTGCGGTGTCGGGAAGGCCCTTCCCCGGGTTGACCGTGTTGGCCAGGAATAGGCCGATACAAATGGCGATCACCGTAGTGATCACGAAATAGACGGCGGTCTTTGCCCCGATGCGGCCCAGCTTTCTGACATCGCCCAGGCTGGCTGTCCCCAGCATCAGAGAGACGAAGACCAGAGGGATGACGATCATCGTGATCAAGTGCAGGAATACGGTTCCTACCGGCTCGATGATCATGACCTTTTCCCTGAAGAGAATTCCGGCCACGATCCCAAGAACAAGCCCCAGAAAGATTTTTGTATGCAGTTTGATTTTCATCGGTACTGCTCTATGGCTGCTTTGAGTGCTTCCGGGCTTTGGTGATGAAGTTTGAGGTGCTGTTGAAGCGGCCGGAAGCAGGCAGGAATTTTTCTATGGTGAACCCACGTTCTTCCAAAAAAGATTCGATCTCCTCCGGATAGTAGTAATGTCTTATGGGGACAAAGTACCAATCCATGATAAGCTCTTCCAGTTTCTCTCCTTTACGGGATTTTTCACGCTTTTTGAAGAGGAAGACCACGGGCCACAAAAAAACGGCCAGGATTTTGCACAGGGCTTTCCATGTGTTTTTGGGTGTTCGAATAAGCGTTTTGCGGATGATCTCGTGGAGAAAAGTGAGTTTGGTTCGGGTGTAGACCGCCAACAGGAGGGAGCCTTCAGGTTTCAGTACTCGTATCAGCTCGGACACAGCCTGGAAAGGATCGGTGGTGTGATGGACGGTTCCCCAAGCCCAGACGATATCGAAAGTGTCCGCGGTAAAGGGAAGGTTCAGCATGTCCTCTCGCTGAAATTCGGCATTACTCAGTCCGAACCGCTCCTTTAAGGAACGTGCTGTGGTCAAGCTGCCTTCGCTGATGTCGATCCCCATAACTTTAGCAGCTTCGTTCCGGGCAAAAATAATGCTGAAGATCCCAGTTCCGCAACCCGCATCCAACACGGATTTTCCCCGGACCTCGGAATTTGAATAAAAGATTTTCCAGTGATTCTCGGAGGCTTCGTACTCGGGGAGGTATTCGGTCCAAACGACATCGTAAAATTTTCCGACTTTTTCTTTGTCCACTTTTGTGTTAACTCCTCGATTCGGCTCTCTGTGGATTCATCAAAAACCTGTCTCGAATTTAAGGGATATCTTATAGAGTATTCCCAACCGTGTCAATTTTTTGAGATTCCGGGCGAGCGGCTCCGTTTGCTCGTTGACTGCTGTCATGGATATGGGGCGGTGCTCGTCACTGTCTGTTCTCGTCGAAGACCCCCCCACCAACCACCATGCGACTCAAACAGACAGTGACTCGCACTGGCTTTGCTATATGAAATACGGCTAAGCGTGAGTTGGCTGACATAGTCTGTTTTTGTCGAAGATCTCGCCGCCAATCATCATGCAACGAGATCCAACCGTGACGTGCACGCATTTTTTCGTTTCTCGATAAGCGAGTTCCGTATCCGATGACTGATCATCGCGGCCGTCTCGTTTCGGCAGGTGATGAGGATAGAAGTTTTCTTGCGTAGGAATATTTGTGGGCAGTTATGGCCGCTAAACCTTACAGTCGGTTATAAAAAAAAGAATTTATCGAAAATTTATTACTGGGAGTAAGATTTCGAGCAGCCGTTTATTCAAGCCAAAATCGGTAGTATTATCTGAGCCAGCCGTTGCTTTTACACCAGGAGACAGTCTGAGCTATCCCGGATTTAAAATCGATCTGCGGCAGAAATCCCAGCTCTTTCTTAGCTTTTGCGATGGACAGGGGCTTGGGATGGATGAAAAAGGCCAGCCGGCCTGTTGTGAGCGGGGCTTCTTTGCCGAAGAGGGCGAATGTTTTTTCCATGATTCCGGCGGCCGCCTTTACAGGCCAGAGAGGAAGCGTGAAGGCCGGAAGCCTGTTTTCCGTAGCTGAGGCGATGGCGGCCACAATCCTTTTCACAGAAAGCACCTCATCTCCTGCGATGTGGTAAATCTCTTTGGCCTCACCCTTCTCCGCACAGAGCAGGACGCCCCGTATGAGATCGTCGATGTGGACGGGAGTCTGCCAGGCATCTCCCTTCGTTACAAGCACGAAGCGATTTTTTGCGATGGCATGGATCAACTTGAAGGTGCGGCGGTCCCCGGGGCCGTAAACCCAGCCTGGTCGTAGGATGACCACATCCAAGCCCGCAGCTGCATATTCGAGAGCTAGCTTTTCCGCCTCCAGCTTTGTGCTGTCATAGATGTTTTTTGGCGCTTTCGGATAGTTTTCATCCGCCACTTCTCCCATTTTAACGGAACCGATGACTCCCGCAGAGCTGAAATGAATGATTCTGCGTACCCCGTTGGCTTTAGCTGCATCAAGGACGTTTTTCGTGCCTGCGGCATTGACCCGGAAAAAATCTTTTTCAGAGATAAGCCTGGCTCCCAAGGCTGCGGCCAAATGAAAAAGGATGTCCGTTCCTTCCGTCAAAGCCTTCAACGCTCCGGGATCCGTGATGTCGCCTTCCACGACTTCGCTGGGATCGTTGGAATCGACAGAAATACGGTGCTGGAGCGCGCGGACATTCCACTGACGGCGCCGGAATTCCCGGAGGAGGCGACGGCCGATGAAGCCGGATGCTCCCGTTATGGCGATGTTCATTTTCAAGAGCCCGTCAGCCGGTTTTTTCTCCGGCTTTTGTCAGAACGAGGGTCATTTTTTGCTTGTATTTGTCATATGTGTATTCTCGATCAGCCATTTCTTTAGCAGCCCTTGCTCTAAGCGCAGCTTTTTCATCGAAGCATGCGAAAAGAATTCCCCGGGCCATGCTTTCCGCCTCGGGTTCCACGAGCACGGCAATCCGTTCGTTCAGAACCTGGGTGTGTGTCCACAACCGTGTGGCGATGAAGGGTTTTCCCGACTTAAGGAAGGAATAGATTTTGAGCGGGGTGTTGGTTCCGGAGAGCCGCGGGGAGATCAGCACATCTGCCATACCGATGAACAGCGGCATGGCCGATGGAGGTACCTGGCCCGTAAACATGACCTTATCTGCTATACCCCATTCCTCTGCCTTTTTCCGCATCCGTGTGACGGCGGCTTCGCTTTCGCCGACGAGCAGGAAAACGATCCTCTCGTCTTGGACCTTTGAGGCTGCTTCCAGAAGCAGAGGGATACCCTGGTAAGGCTGGAAATTTCCCGCGTAGAGAACGATTTTTTGGCTCTCCGACGCATATTTTACTCGCTCTTCCCGGATCTCGGTCTCCGGATAATCGCGGTGCTCGAAATCGATAAAATTCTCCAAGAGTACCGCTTTTTCCACATATCCATCCTCCTCCACTTGCTTGAGAAGGTCCAAACAAATGACGATGACAGACTGCGAATATCTGAGGATGAACCGCTCCATCCCCATGAAAACCTTTTTCAGCATCCTTGACCGCGAAAAATCGAAGTTCTCTAACTGCTGGGGGAGGCTGGAGTGCATATCGTAGATGTGCGGGATCCGGAAGATCCGTCCCAAAGCGGCACCGAAAAGCGCGCCTTCTTCGTGTGAAAAGATAAGATCGTATTTCTTTTTGATAAGTCGGATGACGGCTTTGACCAACAGAAGAAAATCCAGGGGGATTTTGACGTAAGATGGTCCGATTTTGATTTTCTTTATGAAAAATACATTGGGGATTCTCAATATTTTCAGGCTAGGAATCTCCTTATCCTCACCCAGATGATAGGTCACCAGGTCCACTTGGTGACCGAGGTCGGAGAGCGCTTTGATTCTTTGATAGACGCTGATTGGGGTTCCGCGTGGTTGAAAAAAAGGCTCCGGGGCGAGCATCAGGATTTTCATGGTAACCTCAGTCTATTCGACAGCCTTTTCCGTTCCAGAGTCTATGATTTCCCGGATGAAGTAGATTCTTTTGTTCGCGGATTCGTGGTAGGCGCGGACCATGACCTCGGCCAAAAGGCCGAGAGTGATGAACTGGATACCGATGACGATAAGCAGTATGGAGAGCAGGAGCAGAGGACGCCCTGCGATACCTTGTTTTAGAATGAGCCGCTGGTAACTGAGGTAGAGACCGATAATACCGCCGATCAGGCCGCTGGCAAGACCGAAGATGCCGAATATCTGGAGGGGTTTTGTCGAGTAGCTCAAAAGGAATTTCACGGTAAGGAGGTCGAGAATAACTCTAACGAATCGTGTGAGGGAATATTTGGATTTGCCGTGACGCCGCGGCCTGTGGTTGACTTTGACTTCAGCCATGGAAACGCCGATGGTGCTTGCGATAGCAGGAATGAAGCGATGGAGTTCCCCATAGAGGTTGATGTTTTGGATGACTTCTCTCCGGAACGCCTTCAGTGTGCAGCCGTAATCGTGGAGTTTTACACGTGTGATAAAGGAGATCAGCCAGTTGGCCGCCATCGAGGGAATGCGCCGGGTAAAAAACTTATCCTTCCGTTTTTTTCTCCATCCGGCTGCGATGTCATAGCCGGCTTCGATTTTTTCTAAAAGAATGCCGAAGTCCTGAGGGTCGTTTTGAAGGTCTGCATCCAGAGTGATAATGATATCGCCCCCGGCATAATCGAATCCTGCAGCCAGTGCTGCCGTCTGTCCAAAATTCCTTCTCAGTTTTATCAGTTTGACCGTGGGATCGGACTTTTGTATGTCTAACAAAAGAGGATAGGATCCGTCCTTGCTTCCGTCGTCGACGAAAATAATCTCATAGGACTTCCCGAGGTTGTCGCAGGCTGCTTTGATTTCCTCATACAGGGTGCGAAGATTCTCCTCTTCGTTGAAAACCGGGGTGACGATCGATAGGTCGAGCGGCTTTTTTTTGTTCATCCCGGTCACTATATCATAAACTTCCTTGGAACGTAAATACTTGTCAAAACTGGTAGATGGAGGTTTTTTACTTACGAGCGCAGCTCCTCGGCCGGGGGATTGTTGACAATGGTGATTGTATTATCTAAAATTGAATCCAAACAGGCTATACGGATGTCGGAAAAAAAGATTTTGATTGTCGACTACGATTCCAAAAATCTCGAGCGTATGAATGATTTGTTTGCCCCCTATAAGCTGACGATCGTCGAAGCGACAGACGGCCAGATGGCCTACGATAAATACTTGGAGGAAAAACCCGATCTCATCATACTTGAAGCCATGCTCCCCAAGCTGCATGGCTTCGACCTGACGCAAAAAATCTATAGCGAGACTAAGGGAAGCATTCCTATTATCATCGTCACAGGCCTGTACAAAGGTGCCCAGTACAAGAACGAAGCGCTGCGTTCTTTCGGTGCCGCAGACTATTTTGAGAAGCCGTTTGACGACAAGCAGCTCGTAAATTCGGTTATGAATCTGCTTTCGGATGAAATAGATATAGAAGATGAGCTTCCGGACCCCGACACGGTTATCGGCTATTTGTCTCAGATGTACAAAAAAAAAGCGCCTTCGCAGAAAGAAGAAAAATCCTGATTCCGTATTCAATCATCCGGCCTGGATGAGTCTTAAAAAATATCGATTACAGATAAGAATGACATCGAAAACAGAAACATTTTTGGGCTGTTCAAAGAAACAAATGAGAAACTTCCATACTTGGATTATCAAACATATCAACATTTCTCATGAATTTATCATGCGCGTACGCACCCGCGAACAATGAAAATAGCCGATTTGTTGCAAACAGTGACGTTACGATGCTATTTTCTAAG
>JAFGNQ010000187.1 GCA_016926925.1 Candidatus Aminicenantota bacterium | reverse complement strand
CTTATTACCAGACATCTGGATGATTATTTGAAGCTATTACATGACGTGTTGAACAATCACTGAGCCTGAATCATTCATAAAAAATGGCGGCGGCAGGGCCGCAGGTGTTTGGCTATAGAAGCCTCAGCGACTTAGGAATAATCAGGCGAGTGTAGGTAAAGCCATGGATCGATATAAAAAAGCGAAAGGGCGGATCATCGTGGTTTCCAACCGGCTGCCTATCGCCGTAAGCAAGCGAAAAGGGGTGCTGAAAATTCAGCCAAGTCCGGGAGGACTGGCGACCTGCCTTCGGAGTTTAGGGAATGACAAAGAGGTCATTTTCGTCGGCTGGCCGGGTTGTCAGCCCGCAAGCGAAAAGGAAAAGCTGTTTATCCGAAAGACCTTGGAAAAGGAGCATCATTGTTATCCTGTGTTCCTCTCCCAAAGTGAAATCAATAAATACTATTACGGCTTCACCAATAAGGCTATCTGGCCTCTCTTCCATTATTTTGCGACTTACAGCATCTTCGAGGCTTCGGAATGGAAATCTTATGAAAAAGTGAACAGAAAGTTTTTCCAAAAAATCTATAAACTGGCAAGACCTGCGGATATTTTCTGGATACATGATTACCACCTGATGCTTCTTCCCGCGCTCCTTCGGGGACGCATTCCTAAAAGCTCGATCGGTTTTTTTCTTCATATCCCCTTTCCTTCTTCAGAGATATTTCGGATATTTCCTTGGCGCGTAGAGCTTCTGGATGGACTTTTAGGTGCGGACCTTATCGGCTTCCACACCTATGAATATGCCAGACATTTCTTGAGCAGTGTGATGCGCTTGCTGGGCTATGAGCATGAGTTCGCAGATATTCACGTAGGAGACAGGATCGTTCACGTCGAAAACTTCCCGATGGGCATCAATATCCAGAGTATTGAAGCCCTCCTCCAAAATTCCAAAGTAAAAAAGGGCATCCAGAAACTCAAATCGATACCGGCTCATGCTCGCAAAATTATTCTTTCTGTGGACCGGCTGGATTACACAAAAGGAATTCCCCAGCGATTGCGAGGTCTTGAGTTGTTTCTCGAGAATAACCCTACATGGCACAACCGATTTATTCACATCATGATTTGTGTCCCGTCAAGGACAAGGGTCAAGCATTATGCGCTTCTCAAAGAAGAGGTTGAGGGACTGGTCGGTAGAATCAACGGACGCTTCGCCAGTCCAGGTTGGATTCCGATCCACTATATATATCGTTCGCTTCCTTTTGAGGATTTGCTCCCCTTGTATGCTGTTGCCGATGTTGCTCTTATCACTCCTCTACGTGATGGCATGAACCTGGTTGCCAAAGAATTTGTAGCCTCGAAATTCGATAATCGAGGAATTCTCATTCTGAGCGAGACAGCTGGTGCCGTGGCTGAATTGGGAGAGTCTTTGATTGTGAATGTCAACAATCAAAAGGATATTGCTGGTGCGATTAAACAAGCTCTTGAAATGAACGAAACAGAACAAAAAAAAGGAATGGACATGATGAGGAGGCGGCTCCGCGAATTTGATGTGGACAGCTGGTCCAGGAGTTTTATTGATAGGCTTTATGAGGTCAAAGATGTTCAAAAACAAAGAGAGCGCCAAAAACTCAACGAAATATGGACTCAGAAATTGCTTTCTGAATACGCAAGGAGCCGACGAAGGCTTTTGCTTCTGGATTACGACGGAACATTGGTATCTTTCGCAAAAAAGCCGGAACAAGCGATGCCGGATACGGGTCTCAAAAGACTTCTTGTGACTCTCAGCAAAAATTTCCACAACACGTTGGTCATTGTCAGTGGCAGGGACCGCATAACTCTGGAACAGTGGTTGGGGAGAATTCCGTGTGGTTTGGTTGCCGAGCATGGAGCTTGGTGGAAGAGAAGCCCCGATCAAGATTGGATCAAGCAAGTGGATATAAGCGATGATTGGAAGGGGCAACTGCGGCCTATCCTCAAAACTTATGAGCTTCGTGTGCCTGGCTCTTTTGTCGAGGAGAAAGAATTCAGTATAGCCTGGCACTATAGAAAGGCCAGTCCGGAGTTGGGACAGTTCCGTTCAAACGAACTTTTCGATAATTTGAGTGAATTTCTCGCTAACATGGATCTTCAGGTCATGCACGGAAATAAAGTCATCGAAGTCAGGGTACAGGGTGTGAATAAGGGTGTGGGTGTTATGCCCTGGCTCTCTCAAGGAGATTGGGACTTCATTCTTGCCCTCGGTGACGATTGGACGGATGAAGATCTTTTCAAAGTGCTGCCTAAGACCGCCTATTCGATTAAGGTAAACTATGGTCCCACAGAGGCAAGATTTTTTTTGGATTCACCCCAGTCGACTAGAGATCTTCTACGCAAACTGGCCAAAATCAAATAGTATTAAGTGGGTCGGGCCATGCTTTTTTGTTTATATTCTGCAACATAGGCAATAAAAGAGGCCGAATTTCCGGCTTAGAGCTCATTTTTGGGCTATTATTATCGCTTTAAGCAAGTCTTAGACAAGGCGCTGTTTTTTTCGGAATACCCTTCACTTGTTTCTTTATCGAAAAGTCAGACGCCGGATCGAATATAACTCCCGGTTATAAAAAATTCGAAATTGCCGTTTTTTATTGCTGGGAGTAATAAATGATAAACACGACATTTTTCGGTTGGAGCTTTGATTAAAGAGTTCAATTCGTATAGACTTTGGCTCATCCTATCCCAAGGAGGTTTATTGTGAATCGAAGAGCAGGATTTGCACTGATTTTGGTTTTCACTCTGCTGTTTTCTTCCTGTACCGGTGAGAGGAAAGAGCCAACAGAGCTCGAGCGGATGGAGAGGATGGCTCACTCTGTGACCATCTATCGCGATAGCTTCGGTGTCCCGCACGTCTACGGCCGGACAGATCCCAGTGTCGTGTTCGGTTTTATGTACGCGCGCGCCGAAGATGAGTTTCCCCGTCTCGAAGAATTCTATGTCTACTCTTTGGGAAGAACGGCGGAAATCCTGGGAGAGAAAGGGAGACCGAGATCCGGGCGAACAGGTTTGTACTGGGATATCCTGATTCGAGCCATGGAAATCGAGAAGCATTCCAAAGCAGAGTACGCGCGGCTGTCTCCTGAAATACGGGCACTTTGCGATGCCTATGCTGACGGATTGAATTACTATCTTGCAAAAAACCCTCAAGTCACTCCAAAGCTTCTGACTCATTTCGAGCCTTGGTTTGCCCTTGCCGGTGAGCGGGTGATGTGGAATCTCTACATGATCGAAACCACGAATATCAATTTCGCGAATTTGGTTTCTATGACGGCCCCTCAGGAAGCAACGGAGAGTTCGGGCTGTAATCAATGGGCCGTTGGTCCGGATAAAAGCGCCACCGGAAATGCCATGCTGTTTATCAACATGCATATCCCGCTGGATGCATCTTATGAAGCGCACCTTCACAGCGAGGAGGGGTGGAATTTTTCCGGATTCGCTGCTTACGGTCACAGCATCATGCCCATGCTGGGCCACAACGAGCATCTTGGTTGGTCGTTCACGCACAACAATCCAGATTACATAGATGTTTATGAGGAGACGTTCGATGATCCCGACAATCCTTTGAACTACCGCTACGGGGAGGGCTACAGGCAAGCGACCGAATGGACCGATTGCATCAAAGTGAAGACAAAAGACGGGATTGTGAACAAGATCATAACACTTCGCAAAACGCACCACGGACCTGTGCTCGGTGAAAAAGACGGGAAACACCTGGCTGTGAAAGTGGCCCGAATGGAGGAGGGCGGATTGCTCGGGCAGTGGTATGCCATGACGAAAGCGGGAAACCTTGCTGAATTCAAAGCCGCGCTCGCTTTAGATGCTATCGCCAACCAAAACATAGCTTATGCCGATCGCGACGGAAACATTTTTTACATATATAACGGCATGCAGCCCCGACGCGATCCCGATTTCGATTGGACGAAGCCTGTCGATGGGAGCAATCCTGAAACGGAATGGAAAGGTTACCATACCAAAGAGGAACTCCCACAGGTTTTAAATCCGAAATCCGGTTTTGTGCAAAACTGCAATTCGACGCCGTTTATGACGACAACGGACGAAAATCCGGTCGAGGAGAATTATCCTTCGTACATGGTGTTGGAAAAAGATACTACCCGTGCGCAATTATCCCGGAGGATTCTCTCTTCTCGGGAAAAAATTTCCTTTGAAGATCTGGCACAGCTGATGTTCGACACGCATGTACTCGAAGCCGAAACAAAGATTCCGGAACTCGTCCAGGAGTGGAAAAAACTGAAAGCTGAAGATGCCGCGAGAGCCGGTGCTTTGAAAGCTCTGATCGCTGAGATTTCCGAATGGGACAAAAAGAGTGCTTCCGATTCTGTGGCTACGACTCTGTTCATGCTGTGGTGGGAAAAGCTTCTCATGAGCGAGTATAAAAAAGAGAGCAAGCCATGGCTGCGGATACAGCATCTGGAAAAGGTCAAGGCTGATCTGGAGAAGAATTTTGACACTTGGCGTATTCCCTGGGGAGAAATAAACCGTCACCAACGTCCGGATTCACGCCAGGATGAGCCGTTTAGCGACGAAAAAGAGAGCCTGCCCATTGCAGGTGCTCATGGGGGAGCCGGCCTGGTTTTCAACTTTATCGCTTTCCCGCAGAAAGACACAAAAAAACGTTATGGTGTGCACGGCCATGCCTTTCTGAGCATCATCGAGTTCGGCGAGAAAGTGAGAGCAAAATCATTGATCGCATACGGTCAGAGCATGGATCCGGAGTCCCCGCACTTCTTCGACCAGGCGCGGCTTTATGCCGAAAGTCGGATGAAAACAGCCTGGTTCACTCTTGACGAAATCAAGGCCAATCTGGAGCGCGAATACCATCCCGGCGAGTAAAAACGATATTCGCATAGAAAGCATCCCCATTTCCGTTCAGCTCTCTGTTACCATTCCGGTGGAATCGAGTCACAGTGCGTTTTCGTCCAAAACCCCTCCACTGCACCCACGCGGTGCAAACGCCATGTGACTCACTTTGAGCTATGCGATGCAGAGGGACAGCGATACCTCTTGAATTTTTTCAATTCACAGATCCATCACGGATACAGGGATGCTCAGATTCGTATTGAATTGTGTTCGAATTAGCGTTAATATTCTCATAATTTCCGTTTGAAGGAGGAATGGATCATGAAAAGGAAATTGTGTTTGGTAATGATTCCGGTTCTAGTCTGTTCGTTCTGTGCGGGCAATCAGGAGAAAAACGTTTGGCCCACAGAAGGATGGGAAAAATCCACGCCTGAAAAGCAGGGGATTGACATCACGCTTTTATCCGAGCTGGATACCAAGATCGCCAACGGTGAGTTCGGCTATATCGATGATTTTATCGTCATCAGAAACGGATATTTGGTTTACGAAAAGTTTTACAGCAATGATTACGTCAAAATCAACGAAGGAAAGGACGACTCCGATTGGATGTACAACTACTTCAATCCTGACTGGCATCCTTTCTATAAAGGTACAAAACTCCACACACTTCAATCCGTGACCAAAAGCATGACATCGGCGAACATAGGGATTGCGATCGGAAGGGGCGAAATCCCGGGAGTCGAGGTCAAAATCGCCGATTTGTTCGAGGACGAAGCTATAGAGAATGTCGACGATTGGAAAAAGCAGATGACACTCGAAGATGTTCTTACCATGCGTGCCGGTATTGACTGGGACGAAACCTTGCCCTATACCGATCCGAACAATACCTGCACACAACTGGAGGCCAGCCGGGACTGGTTCCGATTCGTCATCGACCGGCCCATGGAGGCCGAGCCGGGTACCCATTTCGAGTACAACAGCGGAGCGAGTTTGCTGCTGTCTGCCGTTATAAAAAAATCGACAGGCGAATACATCGATAAATATGCCGAGAAATATCTTTTCGGGCCATTGGGAATATCCGACTACCATTGGAAAATCACACCCACTGGACTTCCCGATACGGAAGGCGGCTTGTATCTCGAACCCTGTGATCTGGCAAAAGTCGGATATCTTTATATGCATGACGGGGTCTGGGACGGCCGGCGCATCCTCCCCGAGGGATGGGTAGAAGCAACGGTGACGCCCCATGTCGCCGATGTGGCGCCCGAAGTCCTTGAGGTCAATACGGCCTATGGTTATCAGTGGTGGCTGCTGCCTTATACACCCGAGTCCAAGGAATACGTCTATGCATGTCTCGGCTATGGGGGACAGTATCTTCTTGTTTCCCCCAAGTACAATCTCATTGCCGTGTTCAACGGCTGGAATATCTACGAGAAGCCGCGATTGCCGCTGAATGTATTCTTTGATTTCGTGGTCAAAGCAATCACCGACACGGAGATTGAGTAAATCTGAACATTCCTCGTGCGGAGTCTTCCTGCCTGCGCTCCTATAGAACTTAAGATATCTAACCTGTAAAGCGAAGCAGACAGCATCCGCACTCCCCCCTGCCGTGAGGCATACACCGTGTATGTGATGACCCTTTGAAACTGCGAAAGAACATTTGACAGGCGAAATATCTGAGATTATCCTAATGATACTCTTGTTTGGGGAAAGACCTTCATGAAATGTCCAAAGTGCCAATTCGACAACTTTCGTGGGCTACTCTATTGTGGAAAATGCGGGACGCGACTCTACGAGCCAGAAGAAACCTCTGTCTCCTCGACGAAGACACTTTACGCCCCTGCGGTAGTTTTGGGCCGGGGAAGCCTGTTTGCGGGAAGGTATGAAGTCATCGAGGAGATCGGAAGAGGAGGAATGGGGGCGGTTTTTCGTGTTGTGGACAAAAAAATTAACGAGGAAGTGGCTCTCAAAGTCCTGAAGCCGGAAATCTCTTCGGATGGACAAACCATCGAACGTTTCAAAAACGAGCTGAAGCTCGCCCGCAAAATCACTCATAAAAACGTCTGCCGGATGTACGACCTCAATGAAGCCGAAGGAGTCCCCTACATCACTATGGAGTTTGTGGCGGGTGAGGATTTGAAGAGCTTGATCGGAAGGGCCGGCCGGCTCTCCATTGAAAAGGCTGTTTCCATTGCGCGACAAATCTGCGAAGGATTGATTGAAGCCCATAACTTGGGTGTCGTGCACCGAGACCTGAAACCCCAAAACATCATGATCGACAGGAAAGGAAATGCTCGTATCATGGATTTTGGGATCGCCCGCACGATCGGAGCTTCGGAACTGACTGAAGCGGGGGCCGTCATCGGCACTCCCCATTATATATCTCCTGAGCAAGTCGAGGGAAAAGCGCCCGATCAAAGGACCGACATTTATGCCCTGGGTGTGATTCTGTATGAGATGGTCACGGGCCAATTGCCCTTTCAGGCGGAAAGCGCCTTGAGCCTGGCTTTGAAACACCTGCAAGAATCCCCCAGGAGCCCCCGTGAACTCAATCCGACAGTTCCGGAAAGCTTGAGCCGGCTGATCATCAAATGTCTGGAAAAAGACAGGGAGCAGAGATACCAGAGTGCAGGGGATCTGTTGTCCGCGCTGTCGAAAATCCAAATCGAAATCGGTGCAGCTGAGAGGCTTGGTTCTGAAACAAGATACAAACCGCCGGTCAAACCTAAAAAAGAAGCCCTAAAATCGATTGCTGTCTT
>JAFGNQ010000186.1 GCA_016926925.1 Candidatus Aminicenantota bacterium | reverse complement strand
GTCTATGAAGAAGTCGAATTCGTCCTCTTCGGGCATACGGCCGATGTGGCCATGGCTGATGGGGGATTCATCAATATCGTGACAAAATCCGGAGGAAACGTTTTCCACGGCGGCGCCGTGGTTGAGTATTTCAACGACAAGATGGCCGTGGACATCTTGAGCCCGGAAGGATTGAGCGCCGTTGGGCTGGAAAAACCGATAGGCCGCAATTCCTGGCAGGATTTTTCTTTCTCTCTCGGAGGGCCGATCCTCCGAGACCGGTTTTGGTTTTTTATCAACGGGAGATATTTTGCATGGGAACAGAATTTCAACCTCGTCTCCTGGGACAAGACTCTTTTATCAAAAAAACGAATTTTTGAATTCGAAAAGGGACCGCACAAAGAAATCAATGCCTTTACCAAATTGACTTTTCAAATCAGGCCGAATCTTCGGGTCGTTGCCATGTACAACCTGGCCGGTATTACCGAAGATTTTTACACACAACATGTCTCCAGTCATATGGACCGCACTGCTACCTCCCGCTGGGATGGCGAGATCGGGCACACCCTGAGCGCGCAGATGAACTGGGGGCCGGAACAAAACTTTTTCCTCGATATCCGGATCGGCTACAACGACCGCTATTTTCCCCTGCCGTTCAGTGAGTACGCCCTTGCCGATGCCCCCTTGTATTGGGACCGATACTGGGAGATGTACAGAAACAACACCTGGTATGAAGAGACATACACACGGAGGCGGTTCAATCCGTCGATCACAGCCACCTATTTCAATGACGGATTTCTGGGCGTCAGTCAAGAGCTCAAGTTCGGAGTGGAGTATGAGAGGGCATCGAGTCAATGGGATTGGTGGCGTGCGAATCCATACTGTTTCGAATTTTTTGACGGCAGCATCTATGCCGAACCCACTTCCGCTTCTCCGAACCGTGGAATCATTTCCGTGTACACCTGCGGCTCAGAACAATCATCTTCTGTAGAGAAAGACGAGAAAGACAGATTTGGCGCCTTCGTTCAGGATAGTATCTCTCTCAGCGATCGATTGACGCTGAGTTTGGGTATCAGGTTCGACACAAGCACAGGGCGCTACCCCAGACAGGAAAAGGCTGTCACTGCTGATCCATACGGCATTTTTGCGGTTTTACCCGGGTTGAGTGACATATCTCCCTACAGCAGTTTTGAAACGGAACGCCAACACGTTCTGACTTGGACGCATTTTTCGCCGCGTATAGGATTTTCTTATGACCTGCTGGGTGACGGAACAACATCTTTACGAGGTTCGTGGTCAAGGTACAACGAGTATCTGATGCTCCAGTATTTCAACCGAATGAATCCGATTTATCCCCGCTTGGGCTCGTGGTACTGGTATGATGACAATTACAACCAGATTCCCGATCCGTCGGATAGATTTAAGATCCGGGACTTGCCGGATAGTCCCTACGGTCTGGATTTGATCGCAGTTTTAGATCCCGATTCTTCAGCCCCATATACGGACGAGTTCACTTTGGGAATAGAGAAAGAGCTGGCAAGGGATTTCAGTGCCGGGATAACATTGATTTACAAACACAAGCAAAATATCTTCGAGGACGTCAATGACTATGGATTGGGGAAGCAGGACGCATGGATGGGTTACAGCCCCCAGAGTCCCTATTGGGAAAAGTTTGAATTCCAAGACCCTGGTGACGACGGCCTTTTCGGCACCGATGATGACAAAATGTCTTTTTGCTATGCGGAGCTAGCCGATTCTCCCGGCGACCTCCACTGGTATTACACGAACGTGAATATGGGCTTCCGCAAATACGCGGCCATCCAGTTCATTCTCAACAAGAGAATGTCCCGTCGGTGGCAGCTGTTGGCTTCTTTTGTCTGGAGCAAAACATGGGGAAACATCGGGGGCAGTTATTTCGAGTCGAGCGGAGCTTCCGAAGCTTTTGATACACCCAATTCCTCTATCTTTCCCCGGGGAAGACTCGATTACGACCGGCCGCTCAACATAAAGATCCAGAGCACTGTCATCCTTCCTGCCAACATCGTTCTGAGCGGGTACTTCAATCATCTCTCCGGTTATCCATGGGCTCGAACAGTTATGGTTTTTATTCCTGAAGACGACCGATATCTTCATCCGGGTCAAAGCTACAAGGTGCCGACAGAGGAGATTGGAACCAGGAGGAAAGATTCCTTGACGACGCTCGACCTGCGCGTGGAGAAGATATTCCGCCTCAAAGATTCGATGACTTTGGGAGGCTATCTTGATGTGTTGAATCTGCTTGGTTGGAGTGCCTACGACATCGCCGCCGATCCCGGGGGATATGTCGATTATCGCAATCCGGAAAAGCCGGTTTTTTCGAGGTATGGAAATTACGGCACTATTTCCGGTGCCTATGGTACCCGCATCTTCAAGTTAAGTTTGCGTTTCAGTTTTTAGTCCTGAGCCGTCGATAGCATAATCAAATCTCTATGCGATTCTCCAGAGGCAAGCTTTGCCATTAGAAATGTCCTGTGGTATAAGTTTCTCTATCTAGTCATAGGAGAGAACAAAATGAAGAAGACACTCGTTCTCGTATCGCTGCTTTTTGCGGCGGGCGCGATGTTTTCCTGGAAAGCGATATCGTCGAGCACGAGTCATAGTCCCGTACGAAATGAAAATTTTTTATGGAGAGCGGATTCGGAACACCTTTGGACGGATGAAGAGAACGTTTCGGAGAGCTGGATGGGTGTTTACATGAATGGGATAAAGATCGGCTACAGCTACAGCAGAGAATATGATTTCTATAAGGCAGGGATAAAACTGCGGGGAAATCAGCAGGAATCGCTGCTGCGGGTGTCGCGTCTCGGCGGAAACCCTGTTTCTATCTCCACTCGGCAGGACTCTGTTTGCGATGCCCAAGGGCAGCCTTTGGAAACAGTTTTGAGAACAAAGATGGCTGCGAGTGAAACCGTGATCAAAGCGGAAATCGGCCCGGATATAGTCACCTTCAAATCCGGAGAAAAAGTCACGAATGAGCTTCCCTACGAGAAGCCCCTTTACCTGGGTGTTCCGATGCAAAAGATCATAGAAGAGGGCGGCTTGAGTTCCGGAAACTCGTTTGTCTTCAAGATGCTTGAACCTTTGACGCAAACGCTCGTGGATGTCTCTTTTGAGATCTTGGAAAGAGAATTCGTTCTTATCTTGGGAGAAAAAATGAATCTTTGGCACGTCCGCTCCGAAATGACGGATTTGATGCCCGTTTTAATGGACGAATGGGTGGATGACAAGGGGGAAGTCTGGAAATCGATCAGCCGGGCGAGTTTTTTGAATACCGTCTCCATAAGGATGTCCAAAGAGAAGGCATTAGAGATGAGCGAAGAAAACCTCGATATCGCCTTTTCCGTAGTTATAAAATCCAATGTGCTTTTTCCCGACCCGCAAGAAGTTCGAAGTGTCTCCTTCAAATTGAGCGGAATCCCGATAGAAAAGATAGCTGCCTTTCCTTTTGATGGAGCGAGCCTCAAACTTTCAGAGAAAAATAATGAGTTTGCCGTCATCCGGACCCAGTCCGTGATTTTCTCCGGGAAAAAAGCTGTGGATTTTCCGGTTCGGGAAGAAGGACTCGAGGAGTATTTGCAGTCGACGATTTTTTGCCAATCCGATGATAATGATATTCGAGCTTTGGCCGGCGAAATCGTCGGTAGGGAGACAAACTCTTGGACTGCGGCCAAAAAAATTGCCCAGTGGGTCAACACCGAGATGAAACCGAATTACGATGTCGGCTTCGCATCCGCCAGGGAAATTCTGGAAAATAGGGAAGGCGACTGTTCAGAGCACACGGTCATCATGGTAACCCTGTGCAGGGCGGTCGGGATTCCTGCTCGGGCTGCAGTTGGAATCATGTACGGCGGCGGAATTTTTGCCTACCATATGTGGCCGGAGGTATTCGTCGGGCGTTGGGTCGCTCTCGATCCCAAGTGGCTGGCAGTGGACAAGACTTCGGGAGAGTATTATACGGATGCCACACACTTGAAATTCGGCCATAGCGCCCTCAATGTGGATATATTCAAGGAAATGGGGCAGGCGATGTCGGACATCATCGGGAAGCTCAAACTCGAGGTTATGGATTATTTCCCCAAATAGTCATGGTATAATCGACGCGTCATGAAGAGAAGATCAGCGGAATACTGCCAGCAGTGCGGATCCAAATTGGGCAGCACCCCGATCGAAGGAATATATAGGCGCTCCTGCGGTGTTTGCGGTTGGGTGAGTTATGAAAACCCTCTTCCAAGCTCCGCCGCCTTTGTGAAAAACAGCAGCGACGAAATTCTTCTCGTAAAAAGAGGAGTGGATCCGGGAAAAGGGCAATGGGCTCTTCCCTCAGGTTTCATCGAGATCGACGAAACACCGGCTAAAGCTTGTCTGCGCGAGCTGAAAGAGGAAACAGGACTCGATGGTGTTATTGAGAAGTTGCTCGGTGTCTACTCACAGGAATCCCTGATGTACAAGAATGTCATCATCATTGCTTACTTCGTTCAGGCGCAGGGCCGGTTGATACCGGGATCGGATTCGGTGAGCGCTGCTTATTTTTCATTGAAACGGCTTCCTGTCATTGCTTTTTCCAGCCACAGAGAAATTATTACGGACGGAGTGAATTCATAGAGACATGAAAATCGAATTGAAATGTTATCCCTGTTTTTTCACTCAAGCCGTCAATGCTGCCCACCTTGCAACCCGGGATGAGTCGCTCATTCGAAAGATTTTGGTGGAAGTCAGCGGCCTTATCCCGACCATTTCCGACAACATAACTCCACCTGAGATCGGAAGAGAGGTCTATAGCATCGTCTCGCGTCTAACGGGATCCGATGACCCTTACAAGGATATAAAAAAAAGATGTACGGAGCAGGCTCTCGGCCACTATTCCGGCCTTAAAAAAAGAGTGGCTGAGGCTCGAGACGGATTGATGACGGCCATCCGCGTTGCGATCGCCGGGAACGTGATTGATTTTGGTTCGAATGTACCCTTTGATCTGAAAAAAGATATCCAGGCTATTCTGGTTCAAGAGTTCGCCGTCAATCATTATCAAGATTTTCGTGAAGGGCTGGATCGTGCTAAAAATATTCTCTTCATTGCCGACAACGCCGGTGAGTGTGTCTTCGACCGTATCCTGATCGAAGAAATGGGAAAACCTGTGACTTATGTCGTCCGTGACCGGCCGATTATCAATGATGCGGTTCGAGAGGATGCCTTAGCAGCCGGAATCGGCCACGTGGCTGCAATCGTCTCCTCGGGATCGGATGCTCCCGGGAATATCCTGCCTTTGTGCTCCACTGATTTCTTGAAGATGTATGAAGAGGCTGACTTCATCGTCAGTAAAGGCCAGGGTAACTATGAAGGGCTCTCTGACGAGGTCCGGCCCATATTTTTCCTGCTCAAAGCCAAATGCTCCGTCATAGCCGAGCACATCGGAGTCCCGCAAGGGAGCATCGTCCTCATGAGTGCTCGTCACGGTTCGATTTCGTCGAAGACCCCTCCACCCACCACCATGCGACGCAAACGAACCGTGACTCGCTCTCGCCTTCTTTAATTATATGTATGCGAGGCGTACAGCCGGAGCCTCGCTCCGTATAATTGTCGTTTTCTGCAAGACCGCTCCACCCTCCCCATGCGGAACAAACGAACTATGACTTGCCCTCGCTTTTCAACGGACGCTGTGTGGTTGATAAGGGAAATGACCTGCTCTCATTCGCTAGCGGGCTAGCTCTATCACAGGAAGGGATATGCATCCC
Source organism: Candidatus Aminicenantota bacterium (assembly GCA_016926925.1). Next base: position 250 of record JAFGNQ010000186.1, on the reverse strand, counting down.
ATCGAGCAGAATATTTGACATTTAAAGCTCTGTTGTATCTACTATATAGTAAAAAATAATCAATCCAACAGGAAAGGAGAATGCGCCATGGGGAAAAAAATAGGCCGGAGAGAATTCATCTCACGGAGCACAAAATTGGGCTTGTCCTTTGCCGTCGGCGGCGGCTTCTTGAGCGACTTGAAGGCTCGGTCGACTTTTCCGGCTTCAAGCGGCGGAGGTGTTGATGTCGCCGTTGCCCAGGGATCGGATT
>JAFGNQ010000185.1 GCA_016926925.1 Candidatus Aminicenantota bacterium | reverse complement strand
GAAGCGTATATGAGAACGATGAGCGAGACGTACTTAGGACAGACCCTCAAGGACGTCCGCCATAAAATTATCATCTCCACAAAACACGGAGTCTCGGCGCCAGGGGAGATGGATCAAAAAACCCTCATTCGGCGGGTTGAAGGCAGCCTGAAGAGGCTGCAGACCGATACGATCGACATCGCCCTCATCCATCAAGTTTCTGATCCCGCCATCCTCACAAATAACGAAATCCTGGCCGCTTACGACCGGTTGAAAAAGGAGGGGAAGGTGCGTTTCACGGGATTTTCCACCCATGTAGCGGAAACACTCTTCCCACCGCTCCTTGAGACGGCTTCCTATGATGTCGTCCTCTTTGTCTACAACCATCTGGAAGGGCCTCCCCTCGATTCCTTGATTGATAAGGTTCGGGCCAAGGGAATAGGGATGATTGCCATGAAAGCCCTGGCTGGGAACAAACAGGGAAGCCTGAAAAGCCTGGTCAACGAACAGACAAAATATTCCCAGGCCGCACTCGGCTGGGTTCTAGCCAATCCCAGCATTGACTGCTGCCTCATCACCATGAATACGTTTTCGCATGTCGAGGAATATGTGGCGGCTTCGGGAAAACCCCTGGATGGAAGCTCACTTAAGGCGCTCTCGAAATACCGGAACGAGGCCGGGGCGCTTTACTGCCGGGTGAGCTGCCGGGAATGTCTCAAGTCCTGTCCGGAAGGAGTAGCCATCAACGACGTGCTTCGCTACTCCATGTATTTTGAGGATTATCGCCTGGAAAGGAATGCCATCGAGCTCTACGGAGGACTGGCTCAAGGCCGAAAACCGATAAACTGCGGAGCGTGCTTAGCTCCTTGCACCGGGGCCTGTCCCTTCGGCATTCCCATTCGAGATCAATTGCTTCACGCACATCGTTTGCTCTTGGTTTGATGCGCGATAGAATTCATAAATCTGGAGGCACGATGAACTGGAAATTATTGACCGCGATCTTCTGTTTGATCTTTCTGATCCTATTTCTATTTTTTATATTGAATGGTCAGACAGCCACGCAGCTTGAGGAAATCGTTGAAAAGAACATCGAAGCCGTCAGCGGGCAGGCGAGACTCCAAGAAGTTGAGAATTTTTCATTCAAAGCCGGGGCAAGCCGGTATTTCGTCCTTCCGGACGGGAGAATGAAGGTCCTTTCCGGGAGGATGGAGTCCGTCGTTTTCATGGCCACTTTGATCACCCAGGAGAGCGTCAAACAAAACGCTCTCCATGATATTCGAATACTCCAGGGCCCGGAAAAGGCCGGGCTTCAGTGCCTGGCCCAACTGGCCGGCGGTCTCTTTTCATTGGCGCCTTTCGCGGAAGGCCTTTCCTATCAGGGGATAAAACTATTCGGACCTGAACAGCATCACCTGGTCGCGACTCGAGCCCACGGCATCGACGTCACCTTCTCCGTGGATGCCGGCACATTCTTGATCAAAAGAATGACGCTGAAGACATATTCGCCCGAAGAAGGCCATTTTGAATACAGCTATGAGTTTGGACCTCCGATGGGAGCCATGGGATTTCAAATTCCTTCTTCCATCTTCTCGGCCCCCGTCGGTGACCAAACATCAGTGAACCCGGAACCCCAGGCTATTTCTGAGGTTCAATTCAATTCGGCCCTGGACGAACGGTTCTTTACAGAAATTGACATCAACATGGGCGAGGTTGTCGTTGCACCGGGCCAGCTGAAGGGAAACGTTCTCGACGTCCAGGTGATTAATCCATTGCGTCCTCCGTTCGTTATTGTCACCAACTGGCAACGGCATCATGTCGACGAAGCCGGGTTTCGGACGGACGACACGATGGTGCTCGAAGCAGGCGGTCTCGAAATCGAGTTGCCCCTCCGTTTGCCGGAGGATGTTAGCCATCCGGACGCGACGGCAAGCGTTATGACTATGGAGCCTCTCCGGGGGAACCTTTTTTACCTCTACTTCAACCTGAGGGACGCAGAAGAGTCGGATCGGTTAAGATCCCGACTCAGGGCTCTCCTGCCGATCCAGGTGAGGAAGAAAGGATTGGTCCAGTCCCTGTCTGCCGATGAGACTATAGCCAAGTATCTCGACGAATTGGGAGGCCTCGAGAACCTGAGGGCATGGAAGGGAATGAAAGGCACAGGCAAATTCGTCTTCCCGGCGCCGGGTGAAGCAGAGATCCCGGTGACTTTCTGGTTCAAACCTCCGAACAAACAGCGGATGGAAATGATTATCCAGGGTCAGAAAGCCTTCTATGCCACAGACGGTATCATTCCCTGGTATTGCGATCCCACCCGGGGAGTTCCGCTGCCGACGCCTCTTCCCGAAGATCAAGCCAGAGAAGCAAGTAAAAACGACGATGAATACCCTTTTATCGACTATAAGGAGAAGGGGCACAAGGTGGAGTTGTTGGGAAAAGATGATTTCGAAGGACGGGAGGTTAATAAAGTGAAACTCGTCAGGAAAAACGGAAGCGAATCGACGCACTTTTTTGATGCCGAGACGGGCCGGGAACTCAGATATTTGACGACCCTTAAACGCGGAAACGCAGACATCGTCCAGGAGGCGATCGAGAGAGATTTCCGGAGGGTGGACTGGCTGCTCATGCCTTTCGAAATCGAGATAAAAGTGAACGGCCGGACAGCCAGAAAGATCGTGATGGAGACGATTGAAGTCGACCCAAACCTGGACGACAGCCTTTTTAAAATGCCTTCCAGGAAGGAGGAAAAATGAGGTCAATCATGAAATTTCGATGCTCTTTTCCAGTCTATCTTTTTTTGACAGCGCTCGTGGTTTTTTCGGTCTGGTCGCAGGAAG
>JAFGNQ010000184.1 GCA_016926925.1 Candidatus Aminicenantota bacterium | reverse complement strand
TCAAGGGGTCAGGAGAAAGCCTTTGCCCAGACGAATTCTCGGCCGGACTGGAGAGAGAATATCTATCATTGGATTGGGCGGAATTGTGGTTATGAATGAATCCCCGCAGACAGCCCGCGAAATTGTCCGCAGCGCCGTAGAACAGGGAGTGAACTATTTTGATGTGGCTCCCTCCTACGATGATGCCGAAGAGGTACTCGGCCCGGCTCTCAAACCCTACAGAGAGCAGGTCTTTCTTTCCTGCAAAACCCTGGAAAGATCCAGAAGAAAAGCGGAAGAAGAGCTCGACAAATCCCTTCAAAGACTGCAGACCGACTATATTGATCTTTATCAGTTTCACGGATTCAGCGAAACACGGGATGTCAACCGTTCCCTAAGCAGAGGCGGCGCCCTAGATGCTTTTCTTAAAGCCAAAGAAGAGGGAAAGATTCGCTATATCGGTTTTTCCGCGCATTCTTCGGAGGCGGCGCTCAGAGCCATGGAGAAATTCGATTTTGATACCATTCTTTTCCCTGTCAATTATGCCTGTTTTTATAAGGACTTCGGACCTGCTGTCATTCAAATGGCAAAAGAAAAAAAGATCGGCATTCTCGGCATTAAAGCCCTGGCCAGACAGCCTTGGCCGTCCGAAGACCAAAAAAAGCACTGGCCGAAATGTTGGTACCAGCCGATTTTGGACCCGGAAGAAGCCTATCTCGCTCTTCGTTTCTCCTTGACGCAGCCGGTTACTGCCGTTATCCCTCCCGGAGATCTGCGTCTTTTTCGAAGCGCCTTGGAGATGGCCCACGGCTACACTCCCCTCACAGAGGCTGAAGACCGGCGCCTGCGCTTGCTGGCTGAGAGTCTCGATCCTCTGTTCCCGATTCAGCCCTGATCCTTCGGGATCCGTTCTCCTTATGATAGAGGGTCTTAGGGAAGTATCCCCATATTCGAGAAGTACATTCTTATCATAAGTGCCGCGAACCAGGGGAACAGTGAATTTGGTGGAATGGCGTTAAAGATTGCGGCTGTGAGAAATCATCCTATCAGGTTCACGTACATCTGCGCCGCATGGTGGTAGGGAGGCTATTGTCTTCTGCTGCCTGTACGCACCGTTTACCGGAATGAGCCAAGCTGGTGCGAGTCATAGTTCGTATGAGTCGCATGGTGGATGGTGGGGGGTCTTCGACGAAAATGAACCGTGACGAGCACCCCCCCCTCATTGAATTTGAGTTCATCGCGAAAACTGGGATGCATCCGCCCATTAGATATAACTTGACATTCCATGACAATTCTCATTTATATATATGATAACGATTTGGACAGTTTTTGCAGGCCTTTCTAGGGAGTTCGTTAGCAGGAGTGCCTCGAATCAAACGAGATCGATTCGCGTTCTTCGATTCTTGTTGGATGAAAAAAATATTTGATCTGGCATCAGATTCGTGTCGGGAGGAGCATAATGCATAAAATTCGCACTGTTTTTTTAACCATGCTTGTTTTTTTGAGTGTTATTGTTTTTGCCGAGAACAAGCAAGATGATCCGCTGGTGATAGATGTTGCGCCGGCCAAATTGAATTTCGAAAAGAAGCTCGTATTTTCCTGGCTTGACGCACATTTTTCCGAGCTGAGTGAAATCAATGCTCAGATTTGGCGGTTTGCGGAAGTGGCCATGGAGGAGTATCAATCCTCCGAATTGCTGGCCACCTACCTGGAGGAGAATGGATTTCGAGTCACCCGGGGCGTGGCAGGTATGCCCACGGCCTTTGTAGCTGTTTACGGACAGGGAGAGCCTGTGATCGGGATCCTGGCGGAGTATGACGCTCTTCCCGGTCTTTCTCAGGATCAAAAGCCGAACAAAGAGGCCCTGGAGGAGGGAAAGCCCGGACACGGATGCGGCCACAATATTTTCGGTACGGCCAGTACGGCGGCTGCTGTAGCGCTGAAAGAGGTCCTGCAGGATGAAAAACTCACCGGAACAGTGAAGCTCTTCGGATGTCCCGCAGAAGAGACCGTAGTCGGGAAGGTCTTCATGGCGCGTGACGGCCTTTTCGATGGGCTCTCGTGTTGCATTCAGTGGCATCCCGCTACCGAGAATGGAGTATCCATGGGTTCCAGCAACGCCATGAACCAGTTTGAACTTGAATTTTTCGGGAAGACTGCGCATGCCGCCGGTGATCCATGGCACGCACGCAGCGCCCTCGATGCGGTTGAACTGACAGATATCGGTCTGAACTTCCTCCGCGAGCACCTTAAGCCCACGGCAAGAATTCATTATGTCATCGAACGCGGAGGCAGTGCGCCGAATGTGGTTCCCGACTATGCTCGAGCTTGGTATTATGTCCGCGATATCGACCGTGATAGTGTCAAGGAGGATTATGCAAGGGTGCTCAAGATCATTGAGGGAGCTGCCTTGATGACGGAGACGGACTACAAGATTCATTTTATCAGCGGTGTTCACGAAACCTTGGCCAATCGGACGGGAAATGAGGTCGTCTACAGCAACCTATTGCTCGTAGGTCCGCCTGTCTTCGATGAGGAAGAGCAGGCCTTTGGGAAAGAGATTCAAAAAAATCTGAATATTGAGGCCAAAGGTTTGAAGACCACCATCGAGCCATTCAAGCTTCCGGAGAGAAGTTGGGGAGGAGGATCGACGGATGTGGCTGAAGTCAGCTGGCTGACTCCCACGACTTCGCTCGGTATTGCTTTCAAACCCATAGACACACCAGGGCATCATTGGGCGGCAGTAGCCTGCGGAGGGATGTCCATCGGGCATAAAGCAATGCTGACGGCCGCAAAAGTCATGGCTGCCTCGGGAGTCGACTTTTTCATGAATCCCAAGATCGTCCAGAAGATGAGAGAGGAATGGATAAAGAAGAAAAACGGCCGTGAATACAAATCCCCCCTGCCTCCTGACCTCAAACCCCCTGTCAAGTCTCGGAGCATTCACTAGCTCCAAGTTCTCATGGCTCCATTAATAATAATGAGTACCTGATAAAGAGAATGTTCAAGAATCTGAACTGAGCGTGGCCATCCCTTCAGATTCGTTTTATTGTCAGGACATCTAGGTTCTCATTATTGCAATGAGCAGAATCGAAATGCATGCGAAGTCCCGATCGAAAGGAGAGTAAATGAAAAAATTGTCTGAAATGGCCCTGTCCCGCAGGAATTTTATGGGATTCCTTCCCGGAATGCTAGCCGGTACAAACATGCTCGTCAAACCACGGGTGTTGTCGCTTTGGGTGCAGAAAGAACCGGAGCTGAAAGAAGAATTAACTCCTGAAGAGTTGAAGATAGTTGAGAAATCTTCCATGGCCAAAGATTTGGCCAATTATTTCGGAAAAGACTTCAGCTGTGCGGAGTCTCTTTTCATGGTATCCCTACGTTATCTGAAAAAACCGGAGGAGTTTGTCTGGGCTGCCAGCGGTTTTGGTGGGGGACTGTACCATAAGGATCTCTGTGGGTTTCTCACGTCCGGAATCATGGCCATCGGACTCTCTTCTGGAATGAAGGACCCGGACCGGAAGATTGCGAAAGCCCGATGCGGCATGCTGGTCAAGGAGTACTGGAAGTGGTGGCGGTCCGTAGCTCCTTTGCACTGTGCGGAAATTAGGAAAGAAGGCACGAGCTCGAAAGTCTGCGGCCGATTAGGTCGATTGGCTGCAGCCAAGACCCAAGAGCTTCTCGATTCCTGAATACAGTCCAATCAGTTGTCTGCACAATAGAAAAGAATTTTTTTATCCAAAACGGTTCGTCTGAGAAAAGGAGGAGAAAATGACACTCGTCATCAATGGATCGGAATTGACGATAAACGAACTAACTGCCGTTGCCAGAAATAAAAAGCGAGTCGAGCTGCATCCGGACTCCATCGCGAAGATCAAGAAATGCAGGATCATGCTCGAGAAAAAGATCGATGCCCAGGAGATCGTGTATGGTGTCAACACCGGCATCGGAGAGCTCTCGGAGATAGTGCTCAGCGATGAGCAGATGAAAGACTTTCAGCGGTACCTTATATACAACCATGCAGCGGGCATCGGGGAGCCGTTGGCTGCAGAATTTGTCCGAGCCGCAATGCTCAGCCGGGCCAATGTTCATGCCAACGGGAAATCCGGATGCCGGCTGGCTATAACACAAACTCTGGTGGATATGCTGAACAAAGAGGTCACTCCCTATGTCTGTGAAAAGGGATCCGTGGGTGCCTGTGGGGATTTGTCTCCGATGTCCCAGATCGCTCTGCTTATGATGGGGGAGGGGCATGCCTACTACCAAGGCGAAATGTACGAGGGCAGGGAGGCGTTCCGTAAGGCCGGAATTCCCATACCTGGACTTCATGCGAGGGATGGCTTGGCCACCATCAATGGTTCCAATGTTCTGACCGGCATGAGCGCCCTATTGCTCTATGATGTCAACAATTGGCTGAAACAGGCTGAGATCGCAGCCGCCATGAGTCTCGAGGCGCTCAAGGCTAACATGAAGCCCTATACTCCCAAGCTGCACGAAGTCAGAGGTTTCCCGGGTGCTGTCAGGACGGCCAAGGTGATTCAAAAGATTATTAAGGGCGGAGATTTATATGAGGGAATACTAAAAGTCAAAGTACAGGATGCCTATTCCATGCGCTCTACACCCCAGGTCATCGGTTCCGCCCATGATGCTGTTGCCTGGGCACGGCAGCAAGTCGAGATCGAGCTGAACGGAGTGGGCGATAATCCCATTTTCTTCCCCGAAGAGAACCTTCAGTTGTCCGGTGCCAACTTTCAAGGTACCCCTGTTTCTCTTCCCATGGATATGGTGGGAGCTGCCATAACCATGGTGAGTGTCATGTCCGAAAGACGTATGAACCGTCTGAATCATCCTGCTTTGAATGTGGGTTTGCCCCCCTTCTTGACCAGAGGAGCCGGCATGTTCTCGGGTTTGATGTTGAGCCAGTACACGGCGGACATGCTGATCGTAGAGCAGCGTATTCTGTCGATGCCGGCCTCCATTCAGTCCATCCCGGCTGCTGCCGACCAGGAGGATTTCGTCTCCATGGGAATGAACACCGCTTTAAAGAATCTTCAGATACTGGATAATGCCTACGGGATACTGGGAATTGAATTCATGGCTGCAGCCCAAGCCTTGGATATGCGCGACCGGATCGAAAATCCTCCTTACAAGATAGGTGTGGGGACAGCCAAAGCCAGGGAGGTCATACGAAGATATGTTGATTTCTTGGATGTCGACAGGCCGCTGTATCCGGATCACAATAGAATGAAAGAACTTGTGAAATCCTGCGAGATTCTCAACGAAGTGGAAAAAAGCGTCGGTAGCCTTGACTAACGATTCAAATCATGCGTTCGTAATAATTCGCCCGTCCTTGACAACAAGCAGGCCGTTTTTGATCACGTGCTTTATCGGATTGATACCGAAATGATAGACGAGATAAGGATAGTTGGGAATTTCGCACAGGATGCAATCCATCTTTTTTCCTGGTTCTAAGCTTCCGACTTCATTTTCTCTGTCCAGGGCGAAGGCGCCGTTGGCTGTTACGGCGTTGATGGATTCCTCGATGCTCATTTTCAGGGTGTAGACCGCATGACGCATCACAAAGAGAAGGGATTCATTCATGGCGCTTCCCGGATTAAAATCGGTGGCCAGAGCAACAATGGCTCCCGCATCGATCAGCTCCCGTGCGGGGGCCTTTTTCTCGTGCATGAGAAAATAGGAGACGCCGGGAAGAAGCGTAGCCACGGTACGGCTGTCGACGAGGTGTTTGATTCCCTCCGCAGATACGGCGATCAAGTGATCGGCGGATACGGCCCCCTCCTTAGCTGCGAGAACGGCACCGCCCAGTGACACGAATTCATCGGCATGAAGCTTTATTTTGAGACCTGCTTCCTTGGCAGCCTTGACAAGTCTTTCCGTTTCTTCAATCGTGTAGACTCCTTCTTCGCAAAAGACGTCGAAGAATTCGGCCAGTCCACCCGATTTGACCTTGGGAAGGATTTCATGAATGAGGAGATGGATGTAGTCTTCTTTACGGGATTTGTATTCCCCGGGGACTTCGTGTGCCCCTAAAAAAGTGGAGACGACATCGATCGGGTGATTGGCGTCAGCCTTTTTTATGGCTTGGAGCTGCTTCATTTCATCCTTAAGGTTCAGTCCGTACCCGCTCTTGGCCTCAGCCGTGGTGGTGCCGTGGAGAAGCATTCTGTCAAGCCGCCTTAGAGATAGTTCAACCAACTCCGCTTCGGATGCTTTTCTTGTGGCATTCACCGTTGTTTGAATTCCCATCCCTCTAGCCGCTAACTGCTGGTAGGTGTAACCTTTCAGCCTCAGGAGGAAT